>NZ_JCACHA010000910.1:0-7491 GCF_059503625.1 Skermanella sp. | reverse complement strand
AAGGTCGCGGTGTCGATCTTCGGGCGCTCCACTCCGGTGGAACTGGAATACGGTCAGGTCGAAAAGATCTGATCAGGCGTTTGGACAATCGTTTGTTCGGACACCAGAACGGCGGGCCGGTTGGCTCGCCGTCAGCATTGCGCGGGAGGCTCGCCATGGCCGTACCGCGCACCCTGCAAGCCTGAGGGGCTTGCGACTTGGTCCTTCACGGACCATTTGAAGAGGTGAGAGATGGCAAAGAAGATTATCGGTTACATCAAGCTTCAGGTGCCGGCCGGCAAGGCCAACCCGTCGCCGCCGATCGGTCCGGCGCTCGGTCAGCGCGGCCTGAACATCATGGAATTCTGCAAGGCGTTCAACGCGCGGACCGCGGACCTGGAGGTCGGCATGCCGATCCCGGTCGTGATCACCGCGTTCGGCGACCGGACCTTCACCTTCGTCACGAAGACCCCGCCGGCGACCTACTTCATCAAGAAGGCGGCCGGCATCGCCAAGGGTTCGCAGACGACGGGCAAGGGCTTCATCGGCCAGATCTCGATGGACCAGATCCGCGAGATCGCGAAGACCAAGATGGTCGACCTCAACGCCAACGACGTTGAAGGCGCATCGAGGATGTTGGCGGGCTCTGCCCGTTCCATGGGTCTGGAAGTGGTGGAGTAAAAACCATGGCACGCATCGGCAAGCGCCTCAAGAACGCCTACCAGGGCATCGACCGCGACGGCTTCCTTCCGCTGGAAGAGGGCCTGCGCCTGATCAAGTCCAAGGCGACCGCCAAGTTCGACGAGACGATCGAAGTCGCGATGAACCTGGGCATCGACCCCCGCCACGCCGACCAGATGGTCCGCGGCATGGTCACGCTGCCGAACGGCACCGGCAAGACCGTCCGCGTCGCCGTCTTCGCCCGCGCCAACAAGGCTGAGGAAGCCCTGGCGGCCGGCGCCGATATCGTCGGCGCGGAAGATCTGGCCGAGAAGATCCAGGCCGGCGAAATGAACTTCGACCGCTGCATCGCCACCCCGGACATGATGGCCGTGGTCGGCAAGCTCGGCAAGATCCTCGGGCCGCGCGGCCTGATGCCGAACCCGAAGCTGGGCACCGTGACCCCGAACGTCACCGAAGCGGTCAAGGCCGCCAAGGGTGGTTCGGTCGAGTTCCGCGCCGAGAAGACCGGTATCGTGCATGCCGGCGTCGGCAAGGCGAGCTTTACCGAAGAAGCGCTGCTGGAGAACATCCGGGCCTTCGTCGGCGCCATCAACCGCGCGAAGCCGACGGGCGCCAAGGGTCAGTACATCGAGAAGATCTCGCTCAGCTCGACCATGGGTCCGGGCGTGAAGCTGGACATCTCGACGGTGTCGACCGCCGCCTCCTCTCAGGCCGGCGCGTAAGGAATATGGCTTCGGTCCGGGCAACCGGACCCTTGCCGTAAGGGTGGTGTCCGCACCGCCCGCCCTGTCCGAGACTGCAGGCGTCGGTTCGCCGACCTAAGATTCGCCTGCATAGACGGGAGTTGCAACCGATTGCCGGCCGGGCACAATCCCGGCCATAAGTGACGGCTTGAACTTCTGGGACAGGTAAACCGGAGCCGATCCCCGGCTGATTTGGGGAGCGGTTCCAAATGTCTGCACCGGTGCGGAAAGTCCCGTTGGGACGGAACGCACCATTAGCAACGGAGACGATCCGTGGACCGCACTCAAAAAGAAGTGACGGTCGCGGCGTTGCATGCTGCTCTGCAAGAAACCGGTCTCGTCGTCGTCACCCAGCAAAGCGGGATGACGGTTGCCGAGGTCACGGATCTGCGGCGCAAGATGCGCGCGGCGGGCGCCAGCTTCAAAGTGACGAAAAACCGGCTCGCTCGCATCGCCCTCAAGGGCACGCAGTTCGAAGGTTTGGACGGGTTGTTCAAGGGGCCGACCGCGGTCGCCTACTCGAAGGACCCGGTCGCGGCCGCCAAGGTGGCCGCCGACTATGCCAAGGGCAACGACAAGTTCAAGATTGTCGGCGGCTCTCTCGGCACCCAGAACCTCGACGTCGAAGGTGTCAAGGCGCTCGCGTCCTTGCCGTCGCTCGACGAACTGCGTGGCAAGCTCCTGGGCATGATCCAGACCCCCGCGACCCGTATCGCAGGGATCCTTCAAGCTCCGGGCGCCCAGTTGGCCCGCGTTCTCGCGGCTCACGCCGCAAAGGACGATTCGGCTACCGAACAGGGCGAGGCGGCTTAAAGCCACCTCCCGATCTGATAGAAGTTCAAGCACACAACGGAGTTCAAAATGGCTGATCTGGCCAAACTGGTTGACGACCTGTCCGCTCTGACCGTTATCGAAGCCGCCGAGCTGTCGAAGCTGCTGGAAGAGAAGTGGGGCGTCTCCGCCGCCGCTCCCGCCGCCGCCGCTGCTCCGGCCGCCGCCGCCGCTGCTGCTCCGGTCGAAGAACAGACCGAGTTCAACGTGATCCTGACCGCCGCCGGCGAGAAGAAGATCAACGTGATTAAGGAAGTCCGCGCCATCACCGGCCTGGGCCTGAAGGAAGCCAAAGACCTGGTCGAAGGCGCTCCGAAGGCCGTCAAGGAAGCCGTGTCGAAGGACGAGGCCGCCAAGATCAAAAAGCAGCTTGAAGAAGCGGGTGCGACGGTCGATATTAAGTAAGACCGTCTTGCTGAACGACAGAGTTCATATTCAAGCGCTGGACGACGGCCTGCTCCTCGAAAGGGGAGCATGCCGTCGAACGGCGTTGTATGCATTTTCTGGCGGAAGCCGTATGGCGCACGGCGTACTCTGTGCGCCATGTGGCGGCGGACATGACAAACTATCCGGTGCGCAACCTTCCGAAGGAAGTTCGGAATGGATGCGGCACCGATTCGCGTCCCTTTGGGACGCACAAATCGGATGAGTCTACGAGGGGCATCCATGGCCAAATCCTTTACGGGACGTAAGCGTGTTCGCAAGAGCTTCGGGAGGATCCCCGAGGTAACCCGCATGCCAAACCTCATCGAGGTGCAGCGGAGCTCCTACGATCACTTCCTTCAGATGGACGTCCCGCCCGAGCGCCGCTCCAACGTTGGCTTGCAGGAGGTGTTCCGGTCCGTTTTCCCGATCAAGGACTTCTCCGACCGCGCCGTGCTCGACTTCGTCCGCTACGAGCTGGAGCAGCCGAAATACGACGTGGAAGAGTGCCAGCAGCGCGGCATGACGTTCGCCGCTCCGCTGAAAGTCACTCTGCGCCTGAGCGTCTTCGACGTCGAAGAGGAAACCGGGCTCCGGTCGATCCGCGACATCAAGGAGCAGGACGTCTACATGGGCGACATGCCCCTGATGACGGCCAACGGCACTTTCGTGATCAACGGCACCGAGCGCGTCATCGTCAGTCAGATGCACCGCAGCCCCGGCGTCTTCTTCGATCATGACAAGGGCAAGACCCACAGCTCCGGCAAGTATCTGTTCGCCGCCCGCGTCATTCCTTATCGGGGATCGTGGCTGGACTTCGAATTCGATGCCAAGGACCTCGTGTTCGTCCGCATCGACCGCCGCCGCAAGCTGCCCGCCACCACGCTGCTGTTCGCTCTGGACGGCGCGGAGACTGCTGCCCTGCGCGAGGAGCGCGGACCCCAGGGCCTTCAGCCCTACGAAGCCCAGGGCATGTCGAAGGAGGAGATCCTCAACACCTTCTACGACAGCATCGTCTACGAGCGGACAGCCAATGGCTGGAAGACCCCGTTCAATCCCGATCGCATGAAGGGCGTCAAGCTCGTCGGCGACCTGATCGATGCCAAGACCGGCAGCGTGATGGCCGAGGCCGGCACCAAGATCACGCCACGTCTGGCGCGCAAGCTGATCGAGCAGGGTCTCGAGGAGCAGCTCGTCGCGACGGAAGAGCTGGCCGGCCGCTATCTGGCTGCCGACCTGATCAACGAGCAGACCGGCGAAGTGTACCATGAGGCCGGTGACGAACTGGCGCTGACCGACATCGAGAAGCTGGAGAAGAGCGGGGTCACCTCCATCCCCGTGCTGGCGATCGACCACATCAACGTCGGCTCGTATATCCGCAACACGATGGCCGCCGACCGCAACGCGTCCCGCGAAGACGCGCTGATCGACATCTACCGCGTGATGCGTCCGGGCGAGCCGCCGACCCTCGAGTCCGCCGAAGCGCTGTTCAACGGCCTGTTCTTCGATCAGGAGCGTTACGACCTCTCGGCCGTCGGCCGCGTCAAGATGAACGCCCGCCTGGGCTTCAAGACCGACGATCAGGTGCGTGTGCTCCGCAAGGAGGACATCCTGGCCATCCTCAAGGTCCTGGTGGAACTGAAGGACGGCCGGGGCGAGATCGACGACATCGACCATCTCGGCAACCGCCGCGTCCGGTCGGTCGGCGAGCTGATGGAGAACCAGTACCGCGTCGGCCTGCTCCGCATGGAGCGCGCCATCCGCGAGCGCATGTCGTCGGTCGAGATCGACACGGTGATGCCGCACGACCTGATCAACGCGAAGCCGGCGGCTGCCGCCGTTCGCGAGTTCTTCGGGTCGTCGCAGCTCTCCCAGTTCATGGACCAGACCAACCCGCTGTCGGAAATCACCCACAAGCGGCGTCTCTCGGCTCTCGGGCCGGGCGGTCTGACCCGTGAGCGCGCGGGCTTCGAAGTCCGCGACGTTCATCCGACCCACTACGGCCGCATCTGCCCGATCGAAACGCCGGAAGGCCCGAACATCGGTCTGATCAACTCGCTGGCGACTTATGCCCGCGTCAACCAGTACGGCTTCATCGAAAGCCCGTACCGGAAGGTCGTGGACAGCAAGGTGACGGACGAGGTGGTCTACCTGTCCGCGATGGAGGAAGGCCGCTACACGGTCGCTCAGGCAAATGCCGAGCTGAACGAGGACGGCAGCTTCGTCGAGGATCTGGTGTCCTGCCGTCAGGGCGGCGAATACCTGATGTTCCGCCCCGAGGCGATCAGCCTGATCGACGTGTCGCCGAAGCAGCTGGTGTCGGTCGCGGCGGCTCTGATCCCGTTCCTCGAGAACGACGACGCGAACCGCGCGCTGATGGGCTCCAACATGCAGCGGCAGGCCGTGCCGCTGATCCAGTCGGATGCCCCGCTGGTCGGCACCGGGATGGAAGCGACCGTCGCCCGGGATTCGGGTGTCGCGATCGCGGCCCGCCGTTCCGGCGTGGTCGACCAGATCGACGCGACCCGTATCGTGATCCGCGCCACCGAGGAGACCAATACGGCCGCCCCCGGTGTCGATATCTACAACCTGCTGAAGTTCCAGCGGTCGAACCAGAACACCTGCATCACCCAGCGTCCGCTGGTGCGTGTCGGTGACCGGGTACAGGCCGGCGACATCATCGCCGACGGCCCGTCCACCCAGTTCGGCGAGCTGGCCCTGGGCCGGAACGTGCTCGTCGCGTTCATGCCCTGGAACGGCTACAACTTCGAAGACTCGATCCTGATTTCCGAGCGGATCGTGAGCGACGACGTCTTCACCTCGATCCATATCGAGGAGTTCGAGGTCATGGCCCGCGATACCAAGCTGGGCCAGGAGGAAATCACCCGCGACATCCCCAACGTCGGCGAAGAGGCTCTGAAGAACCTCGACGAGGCGGGCATCGTCTATATCGGTGCCGAGGTGAAGCCGGGCGACATCCTGGTCGGCAAGGTCACGCCGAAGGGCGAAAGCCCGATGACCCCGGAAGAGAAGCTGCTGCGCGCCATCTTCCGCGAAAAGGCCTCCGACGTGCGCGACACGTCGCTGCGTCTGCCGCCCGGCGTTGCCGGCACCATCGTCGAGGTTCGCGTCTTCTCCCGCCGCGGCGTGGACAAGGACGAGCGCGCGATGGCGATCGAACGGTCGGAAATCGAGCGTCTGGCCAAGGACCGCGATGACGAGCGCAAGATCCTGGAGCGCAGCTTCTTCGGTCGCCTGCGCGAGCTGCTGATCGGCCAGAAGTCGGTCAGCGGTCCCCGCGGATTCCGCACCGGCGTCGAGATCACCGAAGCCGATCTTTCGCCCCTGACCGGCGGCCAGACCCGCCAGATCAGTGTCGAGAACGAACAGGTGATGGAGACCATCGAGCAGGTCAGCAAGGTGTTCGACGACTCGATCGACGCCCTTCAGGCCCGGTTCGAGAACAAGGTCGAGAAGCTCCAGCGGGGCGACGAGCTGCCGCCGGGCGTGATGAAGATGGTCAAGGTCTTCGTCGCGGTTAAGCGCAAGCTCCAGCCTGGCGACAAGATGGCCGGCCGGCATGGCAACAAGGGCGTGATCTCCAAGATCATCCCCAAGGAAGACATGCCGTTCCTTGAAGACGGCCGTCAGGTCGACATCGTTCTGAACCCGCTGGGCGTGCCGTCGCGCATGAACGTCGGTCAGATCCTGGAGACTCATCTGGGTTGGGCGGCGGCCGGTCTCGGACGCCAGATCGAACAGATGCTCGCGGCTTATCGTTCGGCGACCAAGAAGGGAGCCGAGGAAAAGGCCACGACGGCGATCACCGAGTTGAAGGACAAGCTGAAGGCCGTCTACGGCAAGGCCTACGACACCGATGTCGCGGACCTGTCGGAGAAGGAGATGCTCGAGCTTGCCGGCAACCTGCGGATCGGCGTCCCGTTCGCGACCCCCGTCTTCGACGGCGCGCGGGAAGAGGACATCTGCCGCATGCTGGAGATGGCCGGTCTCGACCGGTCGGGCCAGAGCACGCTGATCGACGGACGGACGGGCGAGGCCTTCGACCGAAAGGTGACGGTCGGCTACATCTACATGCTGAAGCTGCACCATCTGGTGGACGATAAGATCCACGCCCGGTCGATCGGCCCGTACAGCCTGGTTACCCAGCAGCCGCTGGGCGGCAAGGCGCAGTTCGGCGGACAGCGTTTCGGTGAGATGGAGGTCTGGGCGCTCGAAGCCTACGGCGCCGCCTACACCTTGCAGGAGATGCTGACCGTGAAATCGGACGACGTGTCCGGCCGTACCAAGGTCTACGAGGCGATCGTCCGCGGCGACGACAACTTCGAAGCCGGTATTCCGGAGTCGTTCAACGTGCTGGTCAAGGAACTGCGTTCACTCGGCTTGAATGTCGAGCTGAACCAACGGGCCTACTGATCTCGGTAGGTCAGGGCGGTCGCGGCTTCGGCTGCTTCCGCCCATGCCTGCGGGATCCATTCCCGCATGGTTGCTGTTCGCTAAAATAATCCGACGGCGGATGTTCTGATTTCATTCCGTCGCTCTCAGCCGGTCCTTTAGACCGGCCCCGCTCAGGGGAGTGGTTCATGAACGAGTTGATGAATATTTTCGGCCAGGTCCAGGGCCCGCAGAGCTTCGATCAGATTCGCATCTCGATCGCAAGCCCGGAGCGGATCAGGTCCTGGTCGTTCGGCGAGATCAAGAAGCCGGAGACCATCAACTACCGTACCTTTAAACCGGAGCGCGACGGACTGTTCTGCGCCCGGATCTTCGGTCCGATCAAGGACTACGAGTGCTTGTGCGGCAAGTACAAGCG
>NZ_JCACHA010000909.1:0-7523 GCF_059503625.1 Skermanella sp. | reverse complement strand
CGCCAGTCACAACCGATTCAGATGCCTCAAGCTGTTCCCGGATGGACACTTAGAGAACAGGCTCTAACACTATCCGATTTCCATATTTGGCCTTATCCCATCAACGCAGCGTTTCGGTCAAAACCACAGCGCCGTTGCGCCTATTGGTAGGAGTGATCCTGGCGTCGCTCTTCTGGCATCGTCAATCTTCCTGCTGGACCATAGGCACTCCGGTGCAAGCGGCGCGGTGGCTCACCGAGTCATTGCAAGGTCGGAGGTGAAGACCAGCGTGCGCCCGTCGATCGCTGTGCCGTCGTCATAAAGCGTCACTACCTGCTCCGGCAGGCGGGAGAGGTCGGAGGCGCGAAGGTAGTCGCGCATCGTCGTGCCGGTGCAGCGGGAATCGACATTGGGCGCCCCTCGCCGCGACGCCGCATCGCTGCGGTTCACGGTGCGAAAGTCGATGCTATAGCGCGCGAGACCGCTGGTATTCGGCACCGTCTCATGCAGCTGCGCGGCGGAGAAGAGGATGACGCCCCCCGGCGGCACCAGCAGCCGCAGGCCACGCTCCGAAATCCGCTCGGTCAGCTTCGGCTGCTCGCGCGTGTCCTGTTTGACGTGCTGCGCGGCGCTAGCGCGGCTCTTCGCATTCCATTCGTAATAGTTGTAAATTTCGGAGGTATTGCCCACCGCGCGGTCGAAATACTCCGGGTAGAAGGCAAGGCAGTTGCGCGCCTCGATCTCGAAGACCGGCAGCCACCAATTGATTTGGCAGGGCGGCGCCGAATACCAGGTGTCGCGATGCGCGTGGAAGGCATAGGCGATGCCGGAGGTGAGGTAATGCGTCGGATAGGCCGAGCGCAGTCGGGGCACGTCGAAATAGGTCTCGTCGGGACTGCCGCCGACGCCCTTGATGATCTCGGGCAGTAGCCGCTTGCATTCCGGGTGATGGATGAAGGCTGGTTTCAGCCGCGCCAGCACCGCCGCGCATTCCTCCATCGACAGCACTTGGTCGATGCGGCGAGGATCATGCGGCGCGAAGGCTTCTGCGATCATGCCGCGCGCCAGTTCAGCGAGCGCCCGCGTCGCCGGCATTGGCGAGTAGACGAAGATGTCGCCGTGATAGAGAGCCTCACGCCGCGCCTCATCGCTGCAATGGGCGTCATAATGGACGGTGCTCATGCCCGTGACCTCCGAAGATTGGCAGCACTGTCCGAAGCCGTTGCGCCGGCGGCAAATTGACTTACCGTGACGAGCAGCCCCGCCGCCTCCGCCGCGCGCGCCGCAGCGTGAATCTCAGCGAAGGGCAGGCCCGCCCGCTCCGCCATATCGAGCAGGCTGTGCCTGCCATCGGCGAGGTTCAGGACCCAGAGCAGCGCCATCTGCCCATAGTCCCGCCCCGCCGCTGCCGGCCCGGTGCCGCCGATTGGCGCATAAAGGCCACGCCGGCCGAGTTGCGGCTCGCCATAAGGCGCGGTCGAGACCAGGAGCCGATCCTCCTCGATCACCTCGGCGATGGCGGTGAGCGCGGCGAAGGAGCGCGCCAGATGCTCTGGCCGCACAAAGTCCAGGTTGTCGGCCGAGCTGTGGTATTCGGGGAAGGTGCCGTTCGGCGAGCGCATGAGGCAGCCGAGTGGGAGGTCAAAGCCGGGCGAGCAGTACTGCCGCTCATCATAGCCATAGGGCGAGAAGGGCAGCAGCCGGTTCTCCGGCGACTCATGCCGCAGCACATGCGCGGCAATGCGGTCGATCTTCGCATCGCCGCGGCGCGAGGCCTTGTAGGAGATAGGCCCGCCATCGCCGAGGCAGGTCAACACCAGCCCATGCGCGATCCGCCCAACCCCGTCGCGGTTCTGCGCCAGCCAGGCGACTGAGCCGATGGTGCCGGGGATGAAAAGGAAGCGCCAGCTCAACCGCCGTCTGCGCACCGCCAGCATGCGCGCGAGCTCGAGCCCGAGCGCGATGCCGGAGAGGTTGTCGTTGGCGAGCGACGGGTGGCAGCTATGGACGGAGACCAACACCTCCTCCTCGCTCTCCCCCGGCAGCAGGCATTCGCCATAGGAAAGAGATCCCTGTTTGAAGTCGGCATCGATATGGACCCGGTATGCTTCGTCGCACAAGCTTTCGCGCAGGCGGTGCGGCAGGCAAAAGCCCCAGCCGCGGCTGTAGTAAGCAGTGCGGTAGGGGATGAGCTCCGGCTGATCGGGGATGCTGTGCAGGTGGCGCTGCAGCTCGGCGAGCGGCAGTACCGCATCGATGGCGCGGCTGTACTGCAGCAAGTGAAGATTGTGGTTGGTGAAGTCTACAACTGTGGAGCCGTCGAGCCGGCGGATCCAGGCACTGCGCGGCACCCACTCGCGCGGCACTGTCCAGTCAAGGACTTGCGTGCCGCTTGGCACTTCGTGGATCTCGAGTGGGATGCGGGCGGCGACATAGCCGAGCGTCCTACGCAGGCCGGGGCCGGTGATACTGCGGCAGAGCGGAAAGAGTGCTGCGCAATGTGCATGTAGATCCTCGCCGCTCGCCGCTGCGCCCCAAGCAATCGTTCCGTCTTCGTTCATCTCAATCCGCATCCATTCCATCTGGGGTTCAGGACGTCCGGCAGCGCGATGGCAGTTTGGAGAATGAGATGGTCACCACGCACCTTTAACAATACGAACTTATTTCAATATCCGGTGAACCCACGACACTGAGATCTCCTCCCGAAACATTTGTCTATAGCCTGACCGCAAAACAGGGTGGCGGCCGTGCGAGCGCGTCAGCCAGGCAGGAGGAACGCACGTGACGACGACAACAACAGCCGCCACGCAGCGCGGCGCAACGAGGACCTGATCAGCATGGATGGGACCAGCCCCTCCCCGATCGCAGCCAGGCCCCGCGCCGCCTCGCCTGCCGCCCCCGCCTGTCGTTGCTGCGGCGCGCCGCTGCGCGAGACCTTCGCCGATCTCGGCATGACGCCGCTGGCGAACTCCTATGTCGCCCCCAGCGATGCGGCGCGGATGGAGCCCTTCTACCCGCTGCACGCCCTGGTCTGCTCCGCCTGCCGACTGGTGCAGCTGACGGAGTTCGAGAGTCCGCATGCTATCTTTTCCGAGTATCGCTACTTCTCCTCGGTGTCGGACGCCTGGCTGAGCCATGCCGAGACCTATGCCGAGCGCATGGTGGCGCGCCTCGGCCTTGGCCCAGCGACGTCTGTGGTCGAGGTCGCCAGCAATGACGGCTACTTGCTGCAGTACTTCGCCCGGCGCGGCATCCCCGTGCTCGGCATCGATCCGGCCGCCAATGTCGCCCGCACCGCCATCGCCCGCGGCATTCCAACCGAGATTGCCTTCTTCAGCGCGGCGACGGCGGCGCGCCTGCGCGTCAGCCACCCGCAGCCGATGCTGATGACGGCCAACAACGTCCTAGCCCATGTGCCAGACCTGCACGATTTTGTCGAAGGCTTCCGCATTCTGCTCGCACCCGGCGGCGTCGCCACCTTCGAGTTTCCGCATCTGCTGCGGCTAATGCAGCAGGGCGAGTTCGACACGATCTACCACGAGCACTTCTCCTACCTGTCGCTCCTCGTCGCCGAGCGCATCTTCGCGCAGCACCAGCTCACCGCCTTCGATCTGGAGGAGCTACCGACCCATGGCGGATCGCTTCGCCTTTTCGTCCGTCACGCAGCCGATCATCAGAAGCAGGTCATGCCGGCGGTTGAGGCGATGCGCAGGCTGGAGCTGCAATGCGGCTTGAATGGGCCAGAAGCCTACCGCAGCTTCGCCGAGCAGGTGGTCGACACTAAGGCCCGGCTGCTCGAGTTCCTGCTGCAGACCCGACGCGCGGGCCAGCGCGTCGTCGGCTATGGCGCTCCGGCCAAGGGCAACACGCTGTTGAACTACTGCGGCATCGGGCCGGAACTCCTGCCCTTCACCGTTGATCGCAGCCCCTACAAGCAGGGCCTGCTGCTGCCCGGCACGCGGATCCCCATCCGCACGCCGGAGGCAATTCTCGAAGCACGGCCGGATTATGTGTTGATCCTGCCCTGGAACCTCCGCGAGGAGATCGCCATGCAAATGGCCACCATCCGCAACTGGGGCGGCCGCTTCGTCGTCCCAATCCCACAACTTGAAATCTTTTAGGCACCCGCCAGGTTTGCTCTCGTGGCAGATTGCTCAATAGCGAAACCATCAGTGGCTCTGCACCTTTCGAACTAGTGCGGGCAGCGAGGCACTGATGCAGACGCTTTTCCTGGCGTCGTCCGCACCTCTTTCGGCCGGTACTCCCCGGCACCAGGGGCGGAGAAGCATCTCAGCATCCATCCTGACAACGCAGGCTATGCGGCCATGCCGGCGCTGATCGAGCCCTGAGAGTTCTGGTGCAAGCTGAGCGGTGGGTAGTTCACCGAGTTGTTGCCTATTCTCAACGAGAGGGTATTGGACGCGGCCGGTCTGCCATGCCCTCCTCCAAAATCGGATTGCGGAGATGATTTGCCATGGCACAGGTCTGTGCGGTGGTCCTCACTTATAACCGAAAGGAGTTGCTCGGGCGCTGCCTTGCTGCGCTAGCGGCGCAGACACGGCCCTGCGACCGCATCATCGTCCTCGACAATGCCAGTACTGACGGCACACCGGCCATGCTGGAGGAGGATTGGCTCGGCCTGGTCGAGGCGCATGTGCTGGAGCGAAATATCGGCGCGGCAGGGGGCTTCAATCTGATGATGCGGCTCGGCTACCAGACCGGCGCCGACTATGTTTGGGTGATGGACGACGACGTGTTGCCAGAGCCCGCTGCGCTCGCGCAGCTGATGGTCGCGGCGGCGCTCCTGGCGGAGCGGCAGGTGAAGCCGGCCTTCCTCAGCTCGGTGGTGCGGTCGCAGACCGGCGAGGCGATGAACGTGCCGGAAATCGACCGGCGACGGAATGCGCTCGCCTATGAGAACTGGCCGGCTCTGCTGGAGCACAGACTCGTGCCTGTCATCCGCACGGCGCTGGTCTCCGACCTGGTGCCGCGGGAGACGTTGGAGCGACATGGCCTGCCGATCGCGGGGATGTTCATCTGGGGCGAGGATACTGAGTTCACGCTGCGGGTGACGCGGGAGCGACCAGGCTTCATTGTCGGCGACAGCTGCGCGCTGCATCTCCGCCGCATCGCCGGCAACCTCGACATTCGCACCGAGAGCGATCCCGTGCGGGTCACCTATCATTTCTACAGGATCCGCAACGAGGTCTTTCTCAAGCGGCGATTCGAGGGCCGACGCGCGTTGCTGCGGCTGCTGCGACAGCAGGGCTTGCAGGCGCTCAAACTGGCCGTCTCCGGCGAGTTCCTCAAGGCAAGGATCATCTTGCACGGCCTGCTGGCCGGACTCCGTTTCGCGCCAGCAGTCGAGGCGGCGGATAGTCCCTTCACGGCCGTCCCCGTGCGTCGATTGCAAGGCGGGACTGGGCCGTCTCTGTCGTCCGCCAGCCGTGACCTCATGCCCGGATCCTGACAGCATGGCTGCGACTGCTGCAGTGCTTGCGGTGGGCGAACACGTCGTTCCTCGACGACGGTAGCGGCAGCTACGGTCTGCTCTCCCTGAACCAGGCTTCACGCCACATCACCTGGACATGACCATGACCCAGATATCAGCGCCTCCATCCAAGCCACACTTGCAACGCCCGCGCTGGATCTACGCCGACGGCCAGGTACGACCTTGGGAAGAGGCTGTGTTGCACGTTACGTCCGAGGCGTGCCAGCGCGGGATGAATGTCTTCGAAGGGCTGAAAGGTTTCTGGCAGCCGGACGGGCGCTTCGGCCTGCTCGCCATGCGGAGGCACTACACGCGGCTGAGGCGGTCTGCGGCGCTGATGCACATGCCCTTCGCCATGAGCTTCAAGGAGTTCGACGCGGCCTGCCACGCCATCACCGCCTGCCAGCGCGAGCCGGCGCGCACCATGTGGATCCGCGCCACCCTCTTCCTGACCGAAGGGCATTGGGGAGTCGGCGACAGGACGGATCTGGTACTGGCCGCCTACCACTACCCGCGCGGTGCACCGCCACGGATGGCGACCGGCGTCTCGACTTGGCGACGGGCCTCGGACAATGCCGTGCCGGCGCGTATCAAATCAGGCTTCAACTATCTCTCCGCCCGCTTTGCCAAGATTGAGGGACGCAGCCGCGGCTATCCGGAGATGGTTCTGTTGAACGAGCAGGGGCGGGTCGCCGAGTTCATCGGCTCCGGCCTGGTGATGGTGCGGGACGGGACCGTCTACGCGCCGCCGGCGAGCGAGGGCGCCTTCGAGAGCATCACCATCGACATCATCGCCGCGCTTTGCGCCGATCTTGGTATCGGCTTCGAGCGGCGGCCGATCGAGCGGACGGAACTCATCATCGCCGATGAGATCGCCGCCGTCGGCACGCTGAACGACATCACCGTCATCGGCTCCATGGATGAGCGGCCGATGGGCCCTTCCCCAGTACTCGACCGCATTCTGCTCCGCTACCTCGACGCCTGCGAAGGGCGGGAGCCGCATCCGGCGGTCGATCTCACTTTCGAAAGCGAAAAGCGAGAAGCTGCTTTTGCTTCCTAATTTACATGCTTGGTCTTCGGATCTAGCGGTTCGAGTTTGCTACAAAGCTCTGCGGCTGTGCCGTCCGAGCCCTGCAGCTGAAGGTGTATGGTGTGATCGCTGAAGCGAGGTACTCCGCCTGCCAGGCGGGTAGCTTCTACGCTAGCGATTGATCCCCTTTTTCAAGGGTGGCTGAGCGGTGTGCCCGAGCGGATGTGCTGTCGATCGGCAGTACCTCGCCCGCCATCGCGTCAGCCAAAGCTTCTTGTATCCCGCCGTAGGTTCGGCCATCGGTTGAGCCATGGTAGCCGGTGTAGATTTCCTGCGGTGAGCCGTAACGGCCCAGTCTGTTCGGCGCACCCGTAGATCAATGCACTGAGCGCGCTACCTTCCGATCGCGCTCACGGTCGGCAAGCGCCAATATGCCGCGTTGTGCCGGCGTCTCGATAAAGCGCCAAGCAGCCCAGCCCAAGGCTTGGCTGGCAGCGAAGCCAATGACCATCAGCAGCAATCGCAGGGCTAACTCAGGCTGGCTGACTCTCAATATGGCGACAATAGCAGCCTCGATGAAAACCCAGGAAATATACGTACCGAAGGACGCCTCGCCAAGGCGCATGATCAAATCCGGGCGCGCCGGGGCTAGTTGATTATGTCCACCGAGCCAGATGGCCGGGATCAACGCTGCCAACCCGATGACGGACAGCGCATCTTGACCGAGTAGCAAACCAAACGGCAGGGCCGTTACCCCGGCTTTTGCCAGGATCACTGGGATGTAGCCTGCTGCGGTAATGCGGCCAAGCAGCAGGCCCAGACCGAACTCTAGGCCAAAGCGAACCAGACCGAGATGAAGGGTGAAGTTCAGTCCAACCCCTGACTTGAGTTCCGACAGTGTCCAGAGACCAAACAAGGCTACGCCGGTTAAGCAAGCGCATGTAACGACTGAGAGGCGTGTCAAGCCGGGCAGAAGCAGAGGTAGTGCCAGATAGCCCGCCCATTCCGCTGACAGCGCCCAAC
>NZ_JCACHA010000908.1:0-7532 GCF_059503625.1 Skermanella sp. | reverse complement strand
CCGGCGGAGTGGTCGGCGCCCTGATCCAAGGCTTCAAGCGCGCCGCCTTCTCCAACGAGGCCGGGATCGGTTCAGCCTCCATCGCGCACTCCGCCGTACGCACCAAGGAGCCGATCACCGAGGGCTACGTCGCCCTGCTGGAGCCCTTCATCGACACGGTCGTCATCTGCACGATGACGGCGCTGGTCATCACCATCAGCGGGACGCTGTCCACCGGCCTTACCGGCGTCGAACTGACCTCCGCGTCCTTCGCCACGGTGGTCCCCTGGTTTCCCATCGTCCTGACGGTGGCCGTCGTTCTGTTCGCCTTCTCCACCATGATGTCGTGGTCCTACTACGGGCTGAAGGCCTGGACCTACCTGTTCGGCGAGAGCCGGGCGATGGACCTGCTGTTCAAGCTGATCTTCTGCTGCTTCACCGTGCTGGGCGCCAGCATGAACCTGGGGCCGGTGATCGACTTCTCCGACAGCATGATCTTCGCCATGGCGATCCCCAACATCATCGGGCTCTACGTGCTGATGCCCGTGGTGCGGAACGAGGCCGAGGCCTACTGGTCCAAGCTGGATGCCGGCATCATCCGCAACTTCCGTCACGCGCGATCATGACGTCCGTCCGGGAGTCCGGTCTTCCGAACGGACGTATCTTGTCCGGCGGTCACTAACGCTGGACCCTATTGTAATTGCCGTGCCAGTCCTGCTGAGGGGCTGTCCTCGTTGTTTCCTGGACCGGGCGCGGATCTGCCCGGTCCGCCGGCTTGGCGAGCAGGGACAAGCCGAACACCGCCAATGCGAAGAGCGCCAGAAGGACCGGCATGCCGATGCCGGCTCTTCCGGGCCGGGCGGGACGTTCCCGAAGTTGGGCGCTGTGTGCCATGAGGTTAACTCCAACCGGTTTCAAACGACCGCTGGAAAATCGGTTCTCAGCGTTACCTCAGCTTGCCCCTGTCCCGGACTGGCGACAAACGGGCAAATCTATTCCGGTCATTAGGATTTCTCATGGTCGGGGCCTGCCGGCGCGGACAACGGGGAAAGACCGACCAAGCGTCTAAGGGCCGGCGCAGGGATACAAGGCGACCGGCCGGTCGGCCACTCCGGTCAGGTCCGCCAAGTTGCGGCATCCATCCTTCACACAAATGCGGTAGTCGGCGGCGAAGCTCGAATTGGCGAGGCTCAGCCGCTCCATCGGCGGGACGCGTGGCCGGTAGACCCAGGAACCGTCCACGAGCTTCGCCCCGTCGGGTACCTCCATCCCGGCCCCGTTGCCGCGCACGCGCGCTTCGTCCAGCACCAGTCTCCCCTGCGCGATCCGCCAGTCCTCGCGCCACTCGATCCGCTCGACCGAGTGGGTCCAGGCAAGCGAAAACGCCTCGACGGGGAGGCGCGCCACCGGCGCGTCTGCCGCCCCGGCGCCCGCCAGAGCGATGCACAAGGCGGCTGACGCCGGCGTCACTCAGGCGGTCCGATCCACGTGCCGTTCACCCGGCTGGTTGCGGGTGCGCCACCAATGGAAGGCCGCGAACCCGACGAACAGGCCCAGCCCCAGCTCGTCCGTTATCGGCAGGGCCACCACCAGAAGGAACGCGGCGGCCGTCGCCCAGATCCGCTCCAGGATGGTCAGCTTCGCCCGCAGATAGCCGATCGCCGCGGCGCCCCACAGGCCGATCGAGATCAGCGCCTTGATGACGATATAGACCGTGGCAACCGGATCGCCGGTCTGGAGCATCAGGCTGGGAGCGTAGACCGCCATGAACGGCACGACGAAGCCCGCGACCGCGATCCGCATGCATTGCAGGCCGATCTGCAAGCCGCTTGCCCGCGCAATCGGCGCCGCCGCGAAGGCCGCCAGCGCCACCGGCGGGGTTAGGTCGGCCATGATGCCGAAGTAGAAGACGAACATATGGCTGACGATCAGCGGCACCCCAAGGTCGAGCAGCGCCGGCCCGACCAGCGAACTGGTGATGATGTAGTTGGGGATGGTCGGGATGCCCATGCCCAGGACCAGACAGGTCAGCATGGTCAGCACAAGGCTGAGGAACAGGTTGCCCTCGCCGACGGACACGATCACGCGGACGAAGTTCGATCCAAGGCCGGTCAGGGTCATGGTGCCGATGATCACGCCGACCAGGGCGCAGGCGACGCCGACGCTGAGCGCGTTTCGGGCGCCCTCCGCCAGGCTTTCGACCGCGAGTTCGAGGGTCTTCCTTCCGCCGTGCGTGAACAGGTTGACCGCGATCAGGACGCCGACCAGCAGATAGACCGCCGTGATGCCGTACTGGAAGAACGCCGACGCGGCGACGCCCAGAACTATCCAGAAGACGAAGCGCAAGGCCATCGGCCCGAGCAGGGTCGAGACCGAGGTGCCGAGGACGATCAGGATCGTCAATCCCAGCCCCACGGTGCCGGCGAACAGCGGCGTATAGCCCGAGAACAGCAGATAGACCAGCACCGCCAGCGGCAGGATCAGGAACCACTTGTCGCGGATCGCGGTGAACGGGTTGGGACAGTCCTTCTTCGGCAGCCCCATCAGGTTCAGGCGCCCGGCCTCCAGGTGGACCATCCACAGCACGGTCGCGAAGTAGAGTATCGCCGGAATGACGGCGGCCTTGACGATCTCGACATAGGGCACGTTGATCGTCTCGGCCATGATGAAGGCGACCGCGCCCATGACGGGCGGCATGATCTGGCCGCCCATGCTGGCGGTCGCCTCGACGGCGCCGGCGAAGGCCGGGCGGTAGCCGAACCGTTTCATCAGCGGGATCGTGAACTGCCCCGTCGTCACCACGTTGGCGACGCCCGAGCCGTTGATCGTCCCCATCAGCGCCGAGGAAACCACGGCGACCTTGGCCGGACCGCCGCGCTGATGCCCGACCGTGCCCATGGCGACGTCGGTGAACAGGCCGATCATGCCGGCGCGCTCCAGAAAGCTGCCGAACAGGATGAACAGGAAGATGTAGGTGGACGAGACGAAGATCGGCGTGCCGTAGATGCCCTCGGTACCCAGGAACATCTGATCGACCACCTGATCGAAGCCATAGCCCCGGTGATTCAGCGGCGACGGCAGGTATTCGCCGAACAGGGCATAGCCCAGGAACACGGCGCAGACGATCGGCAGCGCTATTCCCATGATGCGGCGCGCGGCCTCGAACACCAGTGCTATGCCGATCAGGCCTACGACGATGTCGGTCGTGCTCGGGTCGCCGGCCCGCAGCAGCAGGTCGTTCTCGAAATACCAGTGATACAGGCCGATGGCGAAGCCGAGTACGCCGAGCACCCAGTCGAACCAGAAGCCGCCCTTGCGGCCCGGACGAAGGGAGGCGCACAGGGCGAAGGTCAGCAGCATCAGGAAGCCGACATGGAGCGAGCGCACGACCAGACTGGAAAGCGGCGTGTAGGAGGCGGTGTAGACCTGGAACAGCGAGAAGATCACGGCGATGGCTAAGATGATCTTGCCCGTGCCGGTCGATCTGTCGGTCGGCCCGGCATGCAGCGGGCTGGACTCGGCGGGTCCCCGGCCCGGCTGAAGGATCTCGGCTTCTGTATTGGCCGGCATGCGGTTTTACCTCCGGAAGCGGGCGGAACTGGGCAGGCGTGACGATGCCCCCGGACGGCGTCCGGGGGCATCGTTCCGTATCGGCGTGGTTACTTCAGGACGCCAACCTCGCGGAAGTACTTCTCGGCGCCGGGATGAAGCGGGATCGGCATGCCCTTGGTCGCTTCCTCCCGCTTGATGTCCTTGGCGGTCGCGTGGGCCGCCGCCAGCACGCCGAGGTTCTCGTACATCGACTTGGTCATCTGGTAGACCAGTTCGTCGTCCACGCCGGAATGCGTCACCAGGAAATTAACGACGGCAGCCGTCGGCACGTCCTGGGTCTGGCCGTCATAGGTGCCGGCGGGAATGGATTCCGGCACGTAGACGGCGTTTCCAACCTTGGACACCACGTCGGCCGGGATCGGAACGATGACGATCGGATTGGTCGCCGCCAAGTCGCGGATCGAGGCGACGCCAAGTCCAGCCGACTGAAGCGTGGCGTCGATCTGGCGGTTCTTGACCAGCTCGACCGATTCCGCGAACGGCAGATACTCGACCTTGCCGAAATCCTCGTAGGTCATTCCGGCCGCCTTGAAGATGGCCCGCGCGTTCAGTTCGGTGCCGGAACGCGGAGCCCCGACCGAAATGCGCTTGCCCTTGAGATCGGCCAGGGTCTTGATGCCGCTGTCGCCACGGGCGACGATCTGGATGTAGTTGGGGTAGATCGCGGCCATGCCGCGAATCTTGGAAAGCTTGCTCTTGAAGCCGGCTTCCTCGTCGCCCGCCCAGGCCGCCGCGACCGAATCTCCCAGCGAAAAGCCGACCTCGCCCCTGCCCTGCTGAAGCAGGTTCAGGTTCTCCACCGATGCCTTGGTCGATTGCACGGAGGTCCGCGCATCGGCGATCTTGTCGGCGTAGATCTTGGTCAGCGCCACGCCGAGCGGATAATAGACGCCGCTCGTCCCGCCGGTCAGGACATTGACGAATTCCTCGGCCTTGGCCGGACCGGAATACGAGCCGACGGCGCCCGTCGCCAGGACCACGGCGGCAGCCGCCGCAAGAATTGTCTTTTTCATCCTCATCCTCCCACTCTTATGAGTTTCTTCAACGCGCAATTGCGAGGGTAACGATCGCGCCTGTCACCTGACAGCAGAACAACACCGTGCGATACGATCGTTTCCCAATAAATCGTTCCGCGTCGCCATAGGCGACCGTGCCGGGCCAGTCACTGCGTGGCGGCGGTCGGCGTATCGCCCAGCCATGCCTCCGCCGCCGGGTGAAGGGGGATCGACAGGCCGCTTTCGGCCCGGTTGCGGGAAATCAGGGCGCCCGCGGCACTTCCGGCGGCGACGAAGTCGATGTCCTTGAAAACGGTGTCGAGCATCGTCGTGACCTCGACGTCGGGCATGCTCCGCCGGGCCACCAGCAGCGCCGTGACGGCGACGGTCGGGACCGGTTCCGTCTGCCGGGGATAAATCCCGGCGGGAAGGGTCAGCGGCACGAGCTGGCCGCTGGACGAGCTCAAGGTCCGTATCGCCTGCGGGTCGAGCGGCAGGAAGCGGATGCCCGACTGCGCCGACAGCCGCTGGAACAGGCGCGCCGGCGCATTGATGACGCTGACCACCGCGTCGATGTTTCCGGCGGTCAATGCCTCGACTGCGCGGGCCGGCCCCATGTCGGTCACCTGCGCGAAATCCGCCAGGCCAAGTCCATGGGCACTCATGACCGACCGGGCCGTCAGAGCCGATCCGGAACTCGGCAAGCCCAGATCTATCCGCTTGCCCCGCAGGTCGGCGACCGTCCGGATCGGATCGTCCGCCCGGACGACGATATGCACCGGCTCCGGAAACAGGCTGGCCAGCGCCCGAAGATCGGGGTCGGCGCCGGCATCCTGGTACAGTCCCTCGCCGCGCGCCGCCATGGCCGCGATGTCGTTCTGGGCGAGCACGACGTCGGCCGACCCATCGCGGACCAGCCGGAGGTTCTCGACGCTGCCGTCGGTGGCGACGCCGGCCGAGCGGATGCCGTTCGCCGAGATCGTGGCGGCGATGGTCCGGGCAATCAGGTTGTACTCGCCGCCACCCGGTCCGCCCGCAATGACGAAGGCGCGCTGAAGCCGGTCGAGACGAAGCGTGATCTGGCGGTAAGCCTCGTCCAATTCCTCGGTGATGATCGCGCGGGCCTCGCCGGCATCGTCGGCCGGCGGCCCCTCGAACAGCGCCATGATCTGGTCGACCAGCCCGCGCGCGACGGCAGGAGGTCCCGTATTGTCCAGCGGCGGCGGTTCGCTGACGGGAGACTGGGCCACCACGACCGGCTGCCAGTCGCCGTCCGTCCGCTCGAACCCCACCGAACCGCGTACCTGCAGCGTGTCGCCGGCGGCGTTGCCGTCGCGCTGGATGCCCTGAAGCCCATGTTCGGTAGCGCCGAGCAGGCTGGCCAGAGCCGAGACGTTCAGCGCTTCCCAGTCGTTGAAGGAATAGTCCCGGAGCAGCCGGAGGTCCGCGTTGTAATAGACGATCTTGCGCTCCGTCCCGTCGGCTCGGGCCGGAAGCGGTCCGCTGCCGACCCGCTCGAAGGAGGCGATTTCGACGACCGGTTCGTCGAAGGTCGTGCCGATGGCGCCCTGAAGCGCGTCGCGGACCGCCGCCTCGTCGGGCGTCTTTTCGCACGCGGCCGTGACGACCAGCGCCAGGACGACCGCGGCGATGCGGAGAAGTCTGCCGATCATGGTACTCTCCTGCTAGAAGCCCAGCCGGGGCAGGCTCATGAATCCCTGGATGACCAGCGCGTTGGCCAGATCGATCAGGAAAGCCCCGACGATCGGGATGATCAGGAAAGCCTGGGGCGAATGGCCGTAGCGCCCCGCGACCGCCTGCATGTTGGCGATGGCCGTGGGCGTCGCGCCCATGCCGAAGCCGCAATGACCCGCCGACATGACCGCCGCGTCGTAGTTCGACCCCATGACCCGGAAGGTCACGAAATACACATAGACCGCGATGGCGACCGTCTGCGCACCCAGGATGACCAGGATCGGCAGGGCAAGCGAGACAAGCTCCCACAGCCGCAGCGCTATCAGCGCCATTGCCAGGAAGAGCGACAGCGACACCGTGCCGAGCAGGTCGATGGTCGCGGTGTCGACCTGCCGCAGACCGGAAATGCTCAGCCCGTTCCGCAGGATGACGCCGGTGAACAGGGTCCAGACGAAGGCCGGCAGCGTCAGGTAGTCGTTCTTCAGGATCTGGCCGAGATACGTCCCGACCATGACGCAGATGACGATCATGAACAGCGTTTCGACGAAGCTCTCGGGGCTGAGCGTCCGCCGTTCGTCACCGCCCAGCTCGCCGGGAGCGCCGTCGTCGTCGGCATCGGCGCTTGCGGTCAGTCCGTGCCGGGTAATCAGTCGCTGCGCCAGCGGACCGCCGATCAGACCGCCCAGGACGAGGCCGAAGGTGGCGCACGCCATCGCGATCTCCATGGCGCCCTGGAGATTGTAATCTTCCCCGAAGCGGGTCGCGTAGGCCGCGCCGGTACCATGCCCGCCGGACATGGTGATCGATCCGGCAAGCAGGCCGGTGAGCGGATGCATGTCGAGGCTGAGGGCGGCTGCGACGCCCACCGCATTCTGGATAACCAGCATGACGGCCACGACCACGAAGAATATCAGGACGCTGCGGCCGCCCTGCATCAGCGTCCTGACATCGGCGCTCAGGCCGATGGTGGCGAAGAACGCCAGCATCAGCGGAGTCTGGAGCGACATGTCGAAGGTGATTTCCATGCCGCCGCCGAAGCGAAGGGCGGTGATGACCAGCGCCGCGATCAGGCCGCCGACCACCGGTTCCGGGATATTGTAGCGTTGAAGAAAGCCGGCCTTGGATATGACCACGCGGCCGATCAGCAATACCACGATGGCGGCAACCAGCGTGGAAACGACGTCGATTTCCAGTTTCATCCCGCCCTCTTCCGCAGATCATAAGGCTTCCAGGAGGTCGTATGACCACCTG
>NZ_JCACHA010000907.1:0-7534 GCF_059503625.1 Skermanella sp. | reverse complement strand
CCGATCCGGTACCCTTTAGAATGGCCTGGAGAAGATTTCGAAGATGAGCATCCCGCAGATTCCCGAAAGCATAGCCTTGCCGGCCACATCCTTGACCCAAGCCGCGTGGGAGCCGTCGTGGACGCTGTGAGCGGCTCCGAAGCGATGAAACCGGTCCAGGCCAGGATCGCGGTCGCCGCCATCTTTCTGGTCAACGGGACTGCCTTCGCGAGTTGGGTTCCGCACATCCCGACCGTCCAGCAGCAGCTCGCACTCAGTCCCGGCGTCCTGGGGCTTGCGCTGCTCGCCATCGCGATCGGTTCGCTGATATCCATGCCTGTCGCCGGCTGGATGGTGGCGCGGCATGGCAGCCGTATCGTGGCGCTGGTGGCGGGATCGCTCTACTGCGCCGTCATCCCGCTGCCGCTGCTCGCTCCGTCGCTGTCGGCTCTGGTAGCGGCGCTCGTGCTGTTCGGGATGTTCAACGGCGCCATGGACGTCTCGATGAACGCGCATGGTGTCGCGGTCGAGCGGCTGATCGGCCGTCCCATCATGTCTTCGCTCCACGCCATGTTCAGTATCGGCGGGATCGTGGGGGCGGGCAGCGCCGTCGTGCTTCTGCCGCTGGGTGTGTCACCCATTGCCCATGTCGGCGTCATCGCGCTGCTGGGACTTGCGGTGATGCTGGCGACGGTGCGCTTTCTGTTGCCCCATGCGGTGGACAGTGGGGCGGAGGGGACGCATTTCGTTCTGCCGCGTGGTCGCCTGCTGGTGCTCGGGGCCATGGGATTCTTCATCCTGATGACCGAAGGCGCCATGGGCGACTGGACTGCCGTCTATCTTCGCCTCGACCTCGGCGCAGAGGCAGGACTGGCGGCGGCGGGATTTGCCGTCTTCTCCGCAACCATGTCGGTCGGCAGGCTGACCGGCGACCGTCTGGTCGCCACCTTTGGTCCCGTGGCCATGGTCGGGTGGGGCTCGCTGGTGGCCGCGATCGGCCTTGGAGGCGCATTGCTGCTTCACGACCCGCTGGCCGCGATCCTGGGATTCGGCCTTGTCGGTTTGGGCCTCGCCAATATCGTGCCGATCCTGTTCAGCGCCGCCGGACGCACCCCCGGAATGTCGCCGGGAGCCGCGATCGCGGCGGTGACGACAGCCGGCTACAGCGGCTTCCTGGCTGGTCCTCCCATGGTGGGATTCGCGGCGGAATGGATAGGTTTGCCGGGAGCGCTGGGCATCCTGGCAGTCGCCGTCGGATCGATGGCGGCTTTCGCAAAACTCCTTGATCGCTAAGGCGTTCGGCGCAATTCTTCAAATCGAACGCATCGTCCAGCCGCCCGGCAGTGATGAGGGTGGCGAGCTTCGATGATGGAATTTGAAATATTGGAAGTCGTTGCAAGGTGGGGGAGGGATGTCGCCCTGCGGCGGACCGGCTCCAAACGTCCGCCGGGCGGCCGCAGGGCATTCAAAAGGCTGGTCGCCCTTTGTTAGTGCTGTGCGAGCCTGGTCAGCTCGTCCTTTACGCGCAACTTATCGAATTTGAGTTTCTTGATGTCGGTATCTTCGGAGCCGGGTTGCTTTTGGAGGGCCTCGATCTGCCTGTCGAGGAAAGCATGGCGGTCGCGTAGAGCCTGAATGTGATTCTCGTTCACCATCGTGACGTGCTCCCATGTCTTTCAGACTATAACTCCAGAAGCATACACGGTCTCCAATGGATTGCTAGCCTCTTCGTGATGGAAATTGAAAGATTTGGCGTTTCATGCGCAACAATGCGCCACTTTAATGACATACTATAATAATTTTCACTAAGATTTCAAATGAACCTGGAGTAGACGCCTTTGTATGTTGCTTGCGTTCCTTATCACTGTCCCTTTCGAAACCCTGAATACCATCGTCGGGGAAGCATCGTAGGGGGAGCATGCAGCGGTCCGGCAACAGCGCCCAAGGGGCCGCAGTTCCAAGACGGGATTAGATCGCAATGGGACACCGGGGAGGCGATGGTGCCCAGGGACGGATTTGAACCGCCGACACGGGGATTTTCAGTCCCCTGCTCTACCAACTGAGCTACCTGGGCGCTGCCGGGAACCGCAGGGGCAAGAAGCGCCAACCCGCGAGGCAAGGAAGTGCTTATAGGCAAGATCGGCCATGCTGTCCAGCGGTCAAGTTGCGGAAAAACCTTGCTGACGTAATCCGGTCACGCGACAATCCGTAAAATTCAGGAGCAGGGCGGCGATGACCGACCGAACGGCAGTGCGGCGAGTCCGGCAGTACCGGCATCTTCAAAGGAATGAACGTGAGATCGTCCGCGTCGACCTGCAGGTTCCGGTGCAGGCGGCGGACGATCTGAAGGCCATCGCCAGGGAAATGCGTTACCGCTATGCCGGTATCGGACGGGCCGAGCGCGAGATCGAGTTCGTCCTTGGCACCATCAACGCGCCGCGTCCAAGGCGCCTGGACGCCAAGGGGCTGGTCCATTGCCTGCTTACGCCCACTCCCGATCATGAATGGTTCCCTCATGTGGAGGCGTTGTTCGACGAAGTATCCGTCGAGGCGCTCCATGACCTCGTGCTGGCCGGTCTCGTCAGTTTCGAGGATCTCTACCGCGCGGCCAGGACCTGGAGAGTGACGAATGGGCGGAACCTACCTTGGATCAAGGAAATGGCCGATCTCCGCTTGGCGCGGCCTTCTGGCTTCGACGCTTGACCTGCTCGATACACTGATCATAACGCCTGATTGGAGTTTCGGGGGCGGCACGTCTTTGGCAGTCCATTATGACCATCGGTACAGTTACGACATCGATGCCTTTGTCGGTAGCGGAGATGTGATCAAGGCCTTGTCGCCAAACCGAAACCCTGCAACCAAAGCTTTGCTGGGAGGACGGAAGTACGAGTATCCTGGAAATTATCTGAAGCTGGTTCTGGAAAGCGGCGAGATCGATTTCATTGTCGGCAATGCCCGCACCGACGATCCAATCGAACACTGGATCTTCGAAGGACGCGTCGTTCCCATCGACACGCCCTGGGAAACGGCAGTGAAAAAAATGTTCTACCGGCCTTCGACATTCAAGGTCCGGGATGTCTTCGATCTGGCTGCTGTCGTGGAGCGGCATCCGGAGGAACTTGGTGCTGGTCTCGTCGAGATCGACGACCGGTTCCCTCGCTTGCTGGACCGTATCGATTCCCTGCGGCCGGTTTACGCAACTCTTGCCAAGGACGACGTAAATCCAACCGAGAGCGGACGGAAATATATGACGACGGGAGCGATAGAAATGGTCTTCGACTTTCTGCGCGCTTACCAGCGGAAAAATGAACTCAACCAAGGCCCATGAGGCGCCGCAAACTGCGCCATGGATAGGTATGTGTTTTAATAGAATCTTTCATATGCTGGGATATGCCTATGTGTGTCGTCGTCAGCACGCGTTTCCAAGCCGGCTGACCAAGTCGATCGCTCTGGCCAAGAATGCCGGCCGGTCGAATTCGAGGGCGCGCCGTAGAGGGGGAGATTGATCCTGGCACCGGAGTCAGTCTGTGGCGGATTGTTACAAGTCCCTGAAGGTTCAGTTCTTCGGGGATACTGGCTGCTCGACACCGATACCATGCTCATGAGGGTGTCGCATGGATTCTGCGACATCCTTGGTATCGGTCGAACGGCCCGCCTGCCGTTCCGGGAGTTCCTTGCCATGATGCATCCCGATGACGGAGGCGTCCTGAGATCGATTGCATTTACCGTCCCGGCAGCCGTCTCCCCGGTTTTCGGCGAGACGGTCCGTATCGTCCGTCCCGATGGTGTCCTGACGCGGATCGTTCTCGACGGGGAAGTCGAAATCGCAGCGGATGGAGCCGTCGCTGGCATGTTCGGCACGGCGGAAATCGCCGATGGGCCGAGACAGGGCAGGGACATCGAGTTGGACTGCCCGGAGGGAAACTGCGCGGAGCGGGAGCGGTTCCAAACATATTTCGAGCATTCGCCCGAAGCGTTGTTCGTCGTCAGTCTTCGGGCCGACGGCGAGTTTGTCTACCAGGCCCGGAACGCGGCTTATGGTGAAATCAGCGGGTTGCCCGCGGTAGCGGCGGCGGCGTGCGGAGCTTCTGCCGAGGCCGTTCCCGAGCGGATCGCCGTCGGCCTGATGCGGCATTATCGTGAGTGCGTCGATCTCGGCTCCGCAGTCACCCGCGAAGAGATCATCGAACTGGGGGACGGGCTCAGGATCTGGAGCATGACCCTGGCGCCGGTACCATCCAGGGATGGCGGCGTCCTTGGCATCGTTCGCGACATCACCGAACAGCGGATGCTCGAAGCCTCGCTGCGGGCCGCCCGCGATGCCGCAGAGACTGCCGACCATGAACGATCCACGCTGCTCGCCCATGCCAGCCACGTATTGCGGACCCCGCTCAATGCGGTGATCGGTTACTCCGATATGCTGATGGGCGGCATCATGGGACCGGTCGGTCTTGGCGGCGTCGCCGACGCCGTCGCTGCGATCAACGAATCCGGTCATCAGGTGCTTTCGCTGGTCGAAGAACTGATCGACCTCGCCCGCCTGGAGGAAGATGCGTCGGCAGCGCTCGACGAGCAGTCCGTCGACCTCGACTACGTCCTTCGCGACACCTGGAGGACCGCGGCGCCGGCGGCGACAAAGCGGGGCACGTCGTTGAAGGTCGTGATCCCGCCGAAAACTCCGGTTATCTGGGCGGACGAGTGGGCGGTGCGAAGAGTCGTCAGGGTGCTGCTGTCCAACGCCGTCAAGTTCACGCAGCACGGCGAAATTCTGATGACAATCGAGACATCGGACGAGCCATCTTCCAGCCTCTCGATTGTCGTCCGCGACACGGGCGTCGGCATCGCCGCCGAGAGGTTGACGACGATACTGGAGCGCTTCACGCTGCTGGATCCTGTCAAGGCCCATAGCGTCGGCGGAATGGGGATCGGTCTGCGGCTCGCGACTCGTTTGATGGACCGCCATGGCGGCCGGCTTGCGATCGAAAGCGAACCAGGGGTCGGAACGACGGTACGCGCGACTTTCCCAAGCGAGCGCATCGGAATGCCGGCGGTCGCCGATGCCGATCTGGCGGAATGCTGATTTTAGGGAACCGGGAATTTCCGGGAAATGGTGCCCAGGGACGGATTTGAACCGCCGACACGGGGATTTTCAGTCCCCTGCTCTACCAACTGAGCTACCTGGGCATCCTGGACGGCACAGAAAGAAGCAGTACCGCCGGGCCGTGCTTTTAGGAAAATTTCGAGGCCCTGTCCAGCACCGGATTGCACTTCAAAGCAAAATTTGTGAACCGCCCGTTTTATCGACCACCCTGTGCCCAAACCGTAGAGGCTTGGCGTCACGGTGGTGACGCCAAGCCTCGGGGCAGGGGATGATTTCAGTAGAACGCCGTTATGCCGCCGTGCCGCCCACAGTCAAACCATCGATCCGCAGGGTAGGCTGGCCGACGCCGACCGGCACGCCCTGGCCTTCCTTGCCGCAGGTGCCGATGCCGGGGTCGAGCGCCATGTCGTTGCCGATCATGCTGACCTTGGTCAGCGCGTCGGCGCCGTTGCCGATCAGGGTGGCGCCCTTGACGGCGGGGCCGACCTTGCCGTCCTCGATCAGGTAAGCTTCCGAGGCGGAGAAGACGAACTTGCCCGACGTGATATCGACCTGACCGCCGCCGAAGTTGACCGCGTAGAGGCCCTTCTTGACGGAGCGGATGATCTCCTCCGGCGACTTGTCGCCGGAGCGCATCACCGTGTTGGTCATGCGCGGCATCGGATGATGGCCGAAGCTCTGGCGCCGGCCGTTGCCGGTCGGCTTGACGCCCATCAGGCGCGCGTTCATGCGGTCCTGCATGAATCCGACCAGGATGCCGTCTTCGATCAGCGTCGTGGACTGGCTGGGCGTGCCCTCGTCATCCACCGTCAGCGAACCGCGCCGGCCTTCGATCGTGCCGTCATCGACCACGGTGACGCCGGGCGAGGCGATGCGCTGGCCGAGCAGTCCGGCGAAGGCTGATGTCTTCTTGCGGTTGAAGTCGCCTTCCAGCCCGTGGCCGATCGCTTCGTGCAGCAGGATGCCGGGCCAGCCGTTGCCGAGCACGACGGTCATCTCGCCGGCAGGGGCCGCGACGCTGTCGAGGTTGACCAGCGCCTGACGCAGCGCCTCGTCCACCTGACCCTGCCACGCGGCGGGGTCGAAATAAGCCTCGTAGCTGGTCCGGCCGCCGACGCCGTGGCCGCCGCTTTCCATCCGGTCGCCATCGGCCACCACGACGGAAATGTTCAGGCGAACCAGCGGGCGGACGTCGGAAACGCGCAGGCCGTCGGCGCGGATGATCTGCACCGCCTGCCACTCGCCCCCGACCGAAGCCGAGACCTGACGCACGCGCGGATCGCGGGCGCGGGCATAGGCGTCGATGTCGGACAGCAGCTTCACCTTGGTCTCGAAATCGACCAGGGCTAGCGGGTTGATCGCCTCGTAGAGCGCCCGGTTGGTGCCGGTCGGCGGTTCCGCCATGGTGCCGCTATGGCCGGCATGGACGGCGCGAACGGTTTCGGCGGCTCGCTTGATAGCGTCCTCCGACAGGGTGGAGGCGTGGGCATAGCCGGTCGCCTCGCCCGAGATCGCGCGCAGGCCGAAGCCCTGGCTGGTATCGAAGCTGGCGCTCTTCAGCTTACCGTCGTCCCAGGCCAGGCTTTCCGACTGGCTGTACTCTAGATACAGCTCACCGTCGTCGGCCCCCGACAAGGCATCGGACACGATCGATTCGGTGCGGGTGCGGTCGAGGCCGGCGCGGTTGAAGAAGATGTCGTCGGTAACGGCGAGCGTGCTCATACAAGACTCCGGAACGGGGTGCCGCGGGGATGACGCCTGAATTCAGGCGCCACCATAAGGCAGAACACTAATGTGGGCGAGCCCCGCACGGATGCCAAGGGTATCCGCCGGTCCGCCTCACGCGGTCGGCTGCGGCTCCGGGTTCCGCTCCAGCGCTTGGGCGATCAGCGTGCGGGTGTTTTCGATCCCGTACAGCTCGATGAAGCTGCCCATGCGCGGCCCCTGGGTCTGCCCCAGCAGGACCTCGTAGAGCGCCTGGAACCAGCTTTTCAGGTCGGCGAAGCCGTGGCGCTTGCCGATCTCGTAAACCTGGAACTGGATCTCTTCGGCCTTGGCGCCGGCCGGCAGCTTGCCCAATTCGTCGCGCAGCTCGGTCAGTGCCGCCCGTTCGGCCTCGTTCGGCGCCCGGTAGCGCTTCGTCGGCTTGACGAAGTCCTGGTAGTAGTTGATCGCGTACTGAACCAGCCGGTCCAGGAACGGCGCTGTCTGCGGGTTGGCCTCGGGTGCGTAGCGGCTGATGAAGCCCCACAGCACGTCCTTGCTCTCGGCATTGGCGACGCCGGCGAGGTTCAGCAGGATGTTGTAGCTGAGGTCGCTGCGGGCGGCGGGAACCTTGCCGCTGTGGATATGCCAGCCGGGATTCTCGAACTGCCGCGCCGGTTCCTCCGCCGGGAACTTGGAGACGAACGCCAGATACTCGTCCACCGCGCGGGGGATCACGTCGAAATACAG
>NZ_JCACHA010000906.1:0-7590 GCF_059503625.1 Skermanella sp. | reverse complement strand
TACTCATGATGCTGGTGGGGATCTCGTTGTTTCTACGCTTGGCGCAGGCTGTATTTCGCCCAGGTGGCAAGGTGCTCTTCCCGTGCCCCCAGTGCGGGCTGCAGCGTCATGAGCCTGATGCCGTTCACTGCAAGGCATGCGGCTATGTGCTGAACATCCCTGACAATGATGATTAAAAACGGCAATGAGAGGTCTGAGTTCCCTGAGTCAGAGAAACTCACCGTTTTCGGATAAGGCGAGGGAAAGCTCAAAGGCGACGCATGCCAGAAGATTATGGTATCTTTTAGGTGTTCAGTCCCGGCATTTGGTGGAGCGGATTGAGGTTGAACCGCTGCGGTTCCTTTGTCCATGCCTGGCAGATGTGTTCAAAGGGGGTGAGGCCCTTCAGGGCCTTGAGCCGACGAGCGAAGTTGTAGGCGATGACGAAGTCGGCGAGGTGACTTCGAAGCTGATTGTGGGTGTCGTAGTAGTAGCGCTTGACGATCGCCTCCTTGAGGGTGCGGTTCATGCGCTCGACCTGCCCGTTTGTCCATGGATGGCGTGGCTTGGTCAAGCGATGATCGATGTCGTTTTGAGCACAGGCGAACTCGAAGGCATGGGCGCGGAAGACCTCGCCGCGCTCCAGCGCCCGCTTGATCTCGGCTGCGGCTGAGCACAGGTTGCCGGGCGTGGTGAAGTGGGTGCCCTTGTCGGTGAGAACGGTATGGACCTTGTAAGGCACCGCTTTCAGCAAGGCCGCAGGAAGTTTGCGGCAATGCGCGTGGTCGCTTTATCATGCAGCTCTGTAAAGACGAACTTGGAGGTCCGGTCGATCACCACGAACAGGTAGGGCTTACCTTCCTCGGTGCGAACCTCCGCGTTGTCGATGTGGAAGTAGCCGATTGGATAGGCCTTGAACTTGCTCCTCGCGGGCTTGGTGCCCTCCGCTTCCGGCAGGCGTGAGATGCTGTGGCGCTGAAGGCAACGGTGCAGCGACGAGCGGGTCAGATGCGGCAACGTCGCCTGCAGGGCATACAGGCAGTTGTCCAGCGGCAGCAGCGTGTGCCGGCGAAAAGCGACCACGACCGCCTCGTCCTCGCGCGACAACACGGTTGATCTCGGCGCCGTAGGGTGATCTGCCGTCGATGAAGTTGGACACCGGATCGTCCATATGGAAGAACCGATGGGAAATCAGAAGAACAACCCGAAGCTGCCGACGAGTTCTGGCGAGACTGCCGGACCGACGGTTACTCAGGGCTGGAGCGTTGCTCGCAAACGTGAGGTGGTCCTCCGGCTGTTGCGCGGCGAGTCCCTTGATGCGGTCTCGCGCGAGATCGGCGTCGAGCCAATCAGCCAGGCCGTGACATCCCGGTTCGGCGGGATCGCGGCCGATGCCGCCCGCGGCGTGTCGCTGCGCCTGGACAATGGGCCGCAGTATACGTCCTACCACTTCTCTCATTAAATCAGCCACTGGGGCATGGCGCTGAGCTACGCCTTCCCGCACCAACCACAAGGCAATGGCGTCATCGAGCAGTTCTTTCGGATCCTCAAGGAGCAGGCGATCTGGGGCAGAACCTTCCGCACCGCCGCCGAGGTCAGGGCGGCGGTCACCGACTTTGTTGCCCGCTACAACGCCGCCTAGCGGCTGGAGCGGCTGGGCTATCTCAGCCCGCTCGACTACCGCGCCCGTCATCTCCAGCAGGAAAGCCTTGCCGCATGATCCATCCCGATGTTCGATCGAGGGCTGACCATCCCGCTGTCCCGACCTGCCACCCGGCAGGCCGCCGCGCGCAGGACCGGTCAAGCAGGGCCGCAGGAGCATGGGCGCAGGGACCCATGCTCGACAGCAGCTTGTGCTTGACCGGACCGAGCACGGTGGCATCCTTTCCTCAGGTCGGAACCCCACAAACCTGACCAGCCACACCGTAACCCTTCTCCGGTGTCCAAGTTATTGTGGGCGGTACACTTCCGGAAGTCTTCCTACTTGCCAGGCCACGGTCGAGTAGGTTGAACCTATCGAAAACGACGTGGTTTCAGAACATCTTAAACAATCAGTAATTATATTTAGAGGACAACAGGCGCCAATGGTGAGCGCATCTTACTTTGCCGATATCTCATGCTTCTGGTACGGCTACTGGGATTCCATAGCGCTGGCAAATGCAACCAGGATCAAGCACGGCTGGATGGTGAGTGGGAAAAGGATCATGGACTCGGGCAAAGCTGTCTGGGCAATATCTTTCCTGCTGGTTCTGTTCAGCTCACCTATGGTGGTCTTCGACTTGGTCGGCATTCAGCACTCCGTTGAGGTCGCAAGCGGCGCCGATGTCTGGTACGACAGCCAACTGGCCAGCGATCTGCTGAATCTGCGGGTAGCGGTTGGTGATATCGAGGACGATCCGCCTCTCGAAGTACTCGATGAGGTTCGGCTCCGTCTCGACAACGTTTTCAACCGTCTTAACTCGCTGCCCGAACCTGGCAGTTCGGCTTGGCACACCCAGGGGATCAGCCGCGAAGATGGCCTGGCCGATGTCGGTGCCCAGATCGCTATCGTTGACCAGGAACTGAAACTGCTGGACAGGGATCCACGCGCCTTTCGCATCCTGGCCGATCGTGAACTGCAACGTGCCATTTCGACCCAGCGCCTGATTTCGATCAGGGTGCACGACCGTCAGAACACCTTGGTTGGACGCATGCAGAGCCAGGTCAGCGCCTTCAAAATCAAGCTGCTGGGCTATGGTATCAGCTTTGTCGCGCTGGTCCTGCTGCTCGCCTGGCTGATGCGGCGGCACATGCACTCAGAGACGGTGCTGATGAGAAGCAACGGTCAACTGCTGGAGCTGACCGACAGCCTTGTTCTTGCGCGCGATTCGGCACTCCGCTCCAGTGAAGCCAAATCCAACTTCCTCGCCAACGTCAGTCACGAGCTGCGGACACCGCTCAACGCCATTCTTGGGTTTTCCGAGGCTCTGATGACCGGCATCTTCGGTCGGCTGGGCAAGCGTCAGGCCGAATATACCGGCGACATCCATAATGCCGGCAGGAGGTTGCTGGCGCTGATCAACGACATTCTTGACCTTGCCAAACTCGAGGTCGGTAAGCTGGAGCTTCGGGAGGAAGCGGTTGATCTCGTTGTGGTCACCGCGGAGGCGGTGCGCGACCTGCGGGAAACTGCCCGCTCCGCCGGAGTTACGATCCGGCTCGATGCGCCCGCCGGAAGTGTCAGCGTTATGGGAGACCGGCTGCGGCTTCGGCAGGTTCTGGACAATCTGCTTTCCAACGCGGTCAAGTTCACGCCGGCACCCGGCTTGATTGTCGCTGCCGTGGAGCGCCGCGCCGACGGTGGCACGGCCATTTTCGTCACCGACACCGGCATCGGCATTCCGGCCAATGATCTGGCACGTGTTTTCCTGGCGTTTGAGCAATCCGACAGCCGATTGGCGCGTCCAGCTCAGGGCACCGGGCTTGGTTTGCCGCTGGTGCGCCAGCTTGTGGAATGCCATGGCGGTACAGTGGAGTTGTCGAGTGAACTTGGTGCCGGCACCAGGGTTGTGGTCGAGCTGCCATCGCAACGTAGCCTCCCGGAGGAAGATGCTGCAATTCCCAGGCTTCATACCGGTTCTACTGTGTGATAATCGCAAATATGGGCAGGATTGTTCAGATCCCGCCACAAGCAACGACATGCCGAAGCGTTGTTGAAGTTGCACTTATCGAGAGCCTATTCGCAGACGGGACGTGCCAGCCGGTGCTGGTCGGAATGCTACTTTGAGGAGAATGAGGTCTGACGCCCGGGAGGGTAGTGGGCTATGTCGGCGGCCGTTGTCAACAGCCATCGGACCGGCAGCATATGGGCACCGCCTTCAACCCGGCCAAGACTTCTGCGGCCTCGTGAGATGCTTTTGTCGACGTCAGGCTGCAACAGCGTGCTGAGGGTTGGACGTCGTCATAGGAATGATCTTCGGCACGACCAACCGTGCTACACAGCCTTTTTCCACCTCGAAGGACAGGGTTCCTCCAAGCTGGCGCACGAGCGCGCTGACCAGGGTTGTGCCGACACCGCCGGACGGGAGCTTGCCGGCGCACCCGACACCATCGTCGGCAACCTGCATCACGATGTTCCCATCCTCGTCGTGCAGACTGATCGTTACGGTTCCTGGCCGGCGGGCGGGGAACGCATGCTTCAGCGCATTGATGACAAGTTCATTGGCGATCAGGCCGAGTGGTGTCGCCATTTCGAGCGAGCAGATCGTCGTACCGGTTTCAAGACGGATGGCGACTGCGTCGTGGGGGCGTAGTTCCAGCAAAGCATCGCAGAGCTGCCGGAGATGCTGGGCAAAATCAATCTGTGCAAGATCACCGGACTTGTAAAGTTGCTCGTGCAGCCGCCCCATCGAGGTGACACGCCGGGCTACAGCCTCCATGCGCTCACGACCAGGCTCTCCCTTGGGAAACTGACGTGCCTCCATCATCATCAAACCGTAGATGACCTGCAGATTGTTCTTCACCCGGTGATGGATCTCGTGCAGCAGGATCGTTTTTTCGTCGAGCGAAGCTCTGAGCTTCTGGTCAGCCTGCCTCAGTTCATCGAGGTAGGTGCCTACTGCCCCGGTCAGGGTGCGAATTTCCGCGTAGCGGCAGGCAGTCGGCAGGACCGGTGCTGTCCCATTTGATCCTGCCGCGTCGACAGATCGGGCCATCGCGCGCAGAGGCGCGGAAATCCAACCGGCCATCAGATATCCGACAAGGACCGCGAGAAGGCTGCCGGCAGCGCCCCAGGCGATCACGCTGTCACGCAGGTCTCGCACCGGCGCCATCGCCAACGCCATCGGCTGGCGCAGGACAACTCTCCACCCCAGTCCCGGATAGTCACGGTAGCCGCGCGTCGTGGCAACGCTGGTCAGATACTCCGCGCCATCGGGCCAGACCCTGATCACGGCGTCGGGTGATCCGAGAGATGACGTGTCGAAGCGGTGCCCGACCAGCGCCTTTGGCCCGAGGATTACGGTGTCGTCGGTCGCCAGGATCATGGCCTCGGCACGCTGATCCTCGGCAGCCGGCCCCAGCACGGACTGCTCGACCTCGGAAGCCCAGTCCCAGCTGAGATGTGCTGCAACGACGCCAAGAACCGTACCATTGTCGTCCCGGACCGGCGTCGCGAGGTCAACAAAGCGAGGAGGCTCTGCACGATCAGCATAGAGAATTTTCCCCAGAACCACCGCGTCGTGAACGTCGCCGACATAGGGACGCTCAAGACCGCTTTTCCACCAGCCTCGCGTGTTCACGTCGGCGCCTTCCAGAACCCCGCCGGTCGCCGCTTCCAGGATGCCGTTCGGCCTGATGAAACCGATCCAGGCGTAATCGCGGTAAGTATCCTGCAACCGCTGAAGAACGACACGCCGGGTGGTGGGGGAAGCCTCCGGCGACCTGACCGCTTCCAGGCTCGACACCACCAGGAGGTCGCGATATCGCTCGAACATACCCCGGTCGAGCTTGTCAGCGACCTGACTGGCGTACTGGTGCAACTGGCCACCGATCATGTGCTGGATGCGCCTACCGGCCTCGGCCTGCAGCAGAGCCGCCGTCCCGACGGTAAAAGCCAGCCCCACACCCCCCAGGCATGCAGCAAGGACTATCCTCAAACCTACTTGCACACGACGTTCCTTCCAGGGCCCAGGCTTCAAGCTCTACGTCACCATACCCCGGTTGCGGAATGGACGAACAGTATCACTTTCGATTGCCATGAAACGGTTCGTTGCCGGTTCCGAGCTTGTCTCTAGCTGTGCCAGTGGATTAAATGCGTCAGTACGTTACGGGGATCGGATGTTCCGCTACCGTTTCCCGGATACCGCTCCTGGCTGATGAAGGCGAGTATGCCCGACACTCCCCATATCCTCCTGGTCGATGATGAAGTGCTCGCTATCATGGTCCTGGAGCAGGATCTTCTCGATGAAGGTTTTCGAGTCACCACGGCCTTCGATGGACAGGAAGCGCTCGATCACTGGCGTCACGGAGGTTTCGACGCCTTGGTGACCGATCTCAGAATGCCTGTGATGGGAGGTGATGAATTGATCCGGCATGTGCGCAGCGAGCATGCCGGATTTCCTGTTGTGGTTATCAGCGGCTATGTGACCGACGACGTTGCGAACCGTCTGAAAGAAAGCCTGGATCATCCACTTGTCATCATGGCCAAGCCGGTTGGTGTTGAAGCCGTCATGGATGCTTTGAGGAAAATGTTAGCCAGCGCGGAGTGAGGCGTTCCTATACGGCATTTCCAGGTTGGTTTGGTGTACGGATGCGATTCTATCTGCTTCAGGGGCACGTGGCAGCGTTAAGTTGTTAACATTGCATCTGCCTGCATTTGTTCATGCACCAGTTGATCAGGAAGTTGGCAATGTCCTCGGTGAGCTAGGTAAACACCAGCACGCTGCCGCGGAGTGCTGCCCATACCTCTCGAGACAAGCGCCTGAACCTGCTTGATGCGCCAGATCCCCACCTGAAGGTCGCCCGCGATACGGCCGCCAAGGCACGAACTTAGGCCATGCTGACCCTGAAGGCCGTCATCATCGCCGTGCCGGCTGGCCTGCGCGAGAAGCTTGAGGCAATCACGGTCACGATGGCGCTGGTCCGTCATCTCGCCGAGTTGCGTTATGGCGCGATGACGTCCCCGACGACTTCGGCCAAAGCCAGCTTGCGCGCCCTCGCTCGTCGATGGCTCGACATCTTTCAGCAACCCTACGAAGCTGACACGCCCTCAAGGTCGCCCCAATAGCCAGTTCAAGTGGCAGAAAAAACCAGAGAGTGAACTTTCCGGAACTTGGACGCGTGACCACGGTTGTAACTTCGCAGCCCCCCAGAAAGATCGGACGATGGACAAGAAGGACGATAGACAAGAAGAGCGTCACCGAAACAGCGGCCGATGCGGCGAAGGTCGTCGTCGGAATAGCGGCGATGGCCGTGGATACCCTTGCAGGTGCTGATCGCCCGAAAACTGACGCATCGGATCAGCAGTCAGGCAAAGCCTGGGAAGAACAAAGCCGTCCGGAGATGCCACAGTCGAGCGGTGGGGGATCGGGTGGCGGGGGAACCGCACCCGTCGCGGGCGCAAGTTCTCCAGATGTGACCAGCGCCGAGGCTCGGAGGTCATCCGGCGCGATCGACATCAACAAGGCCAAATTCGATGAGCTGGTGTCTCTGAAGCGTATCGACCGGCGCCGTGCCAAGCGGATCATAGCCAGTCGGCTCTTCCAGTCGGTGGAGGATCTTGCCTCCCAGGGCATCGTGCCAGCAGATGTTCTGGCTACGCTCCGCAGTCGCTTGGCTGTATGACAGGCGGCGGCGCCAGTATCGGATTGAGGGCGCTTCGCCTGTCTGAACGGACTTTCCGACTGATGCTCCCATCGCCGAGGGGCGTCCCCTTCGAGAGGATCGAAGGGAAACCGACAGGATGGTCTTGCAACTGAGAGCATTGGCAATGAGCCTTAACCAGCGGCCAGGTGCCATTGCTCAGCAAAGCCCCGGAATTCGCTCATTGCTTATGGTAGGTTGAAGGCCCCCTGAGGTGGTTTGGTGCAGGGATGCTGTTGTTGTCCCCGTCGACGGGATTCGATAGGAAGC
>NZ_JCACHA010000905.1:0-7594 GCF_059503625.1 Skermanella sp. | reverse complement strand
CTGCGGGGTCACGACGCTGTGCGCGCCGCCGACCGTCTGGCGCATGCTGATCCAGGAGGATCTGAAGGCATGGCCGGTCAAGATCCGCGAACTGGTCGGCGCCGGCGAGCCGCTTAATCCGGAAGTGATCGATCAGGTCAAATCGGCCTGGGGCCTGACGATCCGCGACGGTTTCGGCCAGACGGAGACGACGGCCCAGGTCGGCAACAGCCCCGGCCAGCCGGTCAAGGCCGGCAGCATGGGACGCCCGCTTCCCGGCTACGACGTCGTTCTGATCGACGCCGACGGCAACGAGACGGAGGAGGGCGAGATAGCGCTCAAGCTCGATCCCCGGCCCGCCGGGCTGATGGCGGGTTATCAGGCATCGTCCGAGGAGCCGGTGCAGGCGCCGCAGGGGGCATATTACCGGACCGGCGACGTGGCGAGCAGGGATGCCGACGGCTACCTGACCTATGTCGGCCGCGCCGACGACGTGTTCAAGGCAAGCGACTACCGCATCAGTCCGTTCGAACTGGAAAGCGCCCTGATCGAGCACGAGGCCATCGCCGAAGCGGCCGTAGTCCCCAGCCCGGATGCGCTGCGGCTGGCGGTGCCCAAGGCGTTCCTGATCCTGACCGGCGACAGGGAGCCGTCGCGCGAACTGGCGCTGGAGATCTTCCAGCACATCCGCGCCACCCTGCCGCCGTACAAGCGTATTCGCCGGATCGAGTTCGCCGACCTGCCGAAGACGATCTCCGGCAAGATCCGGCGCGTCGAGCTGCGCCGCCGCGAGCAGCAGGCGGACCGGGGGACGGAGTTGCGCGGCGTGCTGGAGTTCTGGGAAGAGGACTTCGCGGAACTGCGGGGGTGAAATAAAAAAAAACGAAATTTCCGTAGGTCGTGCTAAAGCGAAGCGGCAGCCGACATAGACGCGCCGGCTTGTCGGCTGCCGCTTCGCTTTAGCACGACCTACGAACTACCAAAAAAGCAAAAGCGGCGGCAAGTGATACTTGCCGCCGCTTTTGCTTTCGTCCGTTCCACTCCTCAGCCCTGAACGGCTTCAGGCTTCAGCCAGCGCTTGATCAGCGGGTTGGGATCGTCCTTGGCGATACCGGGCTGGTAGACGACACTGACTTCGCTCAGCGCGTTGGCCCAGCTATCCAGGTTGGTGCCTTCCGGAGCCTCGACCGAGGTGAAGCCGGTGCGCTTCAGGAACAGATACTGGTCGGGCAGCACATGGCCGACGGCGCGGATTTCACCCTCGTAGCCGTAGCGCTCCCGCAGCTCGCGTGCGGTCGAGAAGCCCCGGCCGTCGCGGAACTTGGGGAATTCCACCGCGACCAGCGCGAACCGGTCCAGGTCCTCGGCGATGGCGGGGGCCAGCGTACCGCCCTTCAGGCGGACGCCGAGCTTGGTATTGCGGCCGGCGAAGCTGTCGCGCTCCGCCTGCCAGCGCTCGAAGCTGATGATGGCGGGAATGTCGCCGGGGACGGGTTCGCCGTCCGGCACGCTGGTCCAGCTATCTTCGGCCGGGCGACCGTCCTCAATCAGCGGCATAGATTCTCTCCTTGAAGGGGCCGTGGCCGATGCGGCGGATCGTGTCCAGGAAGCGCTCGCCCTCACAGCGGTTGGCCATGTAGACATCGACCATGGTGTCGATCGCATCCACCGCCGCCTCTTCCGTGACTGCGGGACCGACGATGTCGCCGATCGCGGTGGTCAGGGTCGCATCGCCGCCGATGGTGATCTGGTAGCGTTCCTCGCCGCGCTTATCGACGCCCAGGATGCCGATATGACCGACGTGGTGGTGGCCGCAGGCGTTGATGCAGCCGCTGATCTTGATGCCGAGTTCGCCGATGGCCTGCTGCCGCGCCGGATCGGCGAAGCGCGCCGAGATCGCCTGCGCCAGCGGGATCGAACGGGCGTTCGCCAGTGCGCAGTAATCCAGGCCGGGGCAGGCGATGATGTCGCCGATCAGGCCGATATTGGCGGTCGCCAGACCGATCGCGTCGAGCTGCCGCCACAGGTCGAACAAATCGTCCTTGCGGACATGGGCCAGGACGAGGTTCTGGGCATGCGTCACCCGGATCTCGCCGAAGCTGTAGCGGTCGGCCAGATCGGCCAGCGTATCCATCTGCTCCGACGTGATGTCGCCGGGTATGCCGCCGGCCGGCTTCAGGGAGACGGAAACGATGGCGTAGCCGGGCGCCTTGTGATCGGCGAGGTTGACCGTGGCCCAGCGGGCGAACTCGACGTTTTCGGCCTTGCGGCGCTCGAATTCGGCGGATTCGGCCGGCAGCGTCTCCAGGCCGGGGGAGGCGAAGCGGGCGCGGATGCCTTCGACGATCTCGGGCGCCAGGGTGAACTTCGGACGCGGCAGACGGGCGAATTCTTCATCGACCTCGGCCTTGAACTTGTCGATGCCCAGCTGGTGGACCAGGATCTTGATGCGCGCCTTGTAGATGTTGTCTCGCCGGCCGTACTGGTTGTAGACGCGCAGGATCGCTTCCAGATAGGCCGCGAAGTCCTCCTCTGGCACCCACTCGCGGACCAGCTTGCCGACGAAGGGGGAACGGCCAAGGCCGCCGCCGACATAGAAGGTGAAGCCCGTCTCGCCGGCCTCGTTCCGCTTGGCGATCACGCCGACGTCGTGGGTCCGGATCGCGGCACGGTCGCTGTCGGAGCCCATGATCGCGATCTTGAACTTGCGCGGCAGATAGGTGAATTCCGGGTGCGCGATGGTCCACTGGCGCAGGATCTCGGCATAGACCCGGCCATCGACGATCTCGTCGGCGGAGGCCCCGACGAACTGGTCGGTGGTCACGTTGCGGACGCAGTTGCCGCTGGTCTGAAGGGCGTGCATGTCCACTTCGGCCAGTTCGCCCAGGATGGCTGGCGTATCTTCCAGCTTGATCCAGTTGAACTGAAGGTTCTGGCGCGTCGTGAAGTGGCCGTAGCCCTTGTCGTACTTGCGGCCGATCTCGGACAGCTTGCGGAACTGCGTCGTGGTCAGGACGCCGTAGGGAACGGCGATGCGCAGCATATAGGCGTGAAGCTGGAGATACAGGCCGTTCATCAGGCGCAGGGGCTTGAACTCGTCCTCCGTCAACTCGCCGGCCAGACGGCGCGCCACCTGTTTGCTGAACTGCTCCACGCGCTCGGCGACGAAGCGGCGGTCGAGGTCGTCGTAGCGGTAGATACCGGCGTGGTCGTCCGGTTCGGAGCCGACGGTGCCGGGACCGGGAATGCCAGGGTCGGCGCGGAAAGCGGTGGCAGTCATTTCACAAATTCCAGGATGTTGCGCGACGAGGATCAGGCCGCGGCCTGCTTGCCCAGATCGGTTCGGACAGTGGGACCGAGCGACCGGATGCGCTCGCGGATCGTGACGGGTACTCGCCTGCCGTCCTCGATCAGGACCTCGAACACGTAGATATCGACGGCGAGACGCTCTTTCTCGGCCTCGGCCTTCGCCGCTGCCAGGGTTGTTTCGGCGGTCGCCTTGTCCTCGTAAAGGCCGGCATCCGCCAACCCTTCGACCCAGCCCGCTTCGTCGTTATAGAACACGACGGCGCCGTCGCGCAGCCGGTTGCCTGTGATGGCGCGGAAACTCATGGCGATCCCCTTAAACGTCTCTCGTACAAGCCGGCAAACTGAAATTCATGGCCGATACTGATCATGAAACATCGTATTCCAGATCCAGGAGCGCCACAGTTCCACACACCGTCCAATAGCTAAGCGAAGCGGCGGAAATTTATAGTGGGCGACCACGCATGTGCAATGAGATTAATTGCACATGCGCAATGCGTCGCGGGCAGATATCGCCAGAGATTTTTACATGACGACGGTGTCGTTACAGGCTCACGCCTGCGGCGGCTGACCGTTGGAAGCGCTGAGGCCGCCGTCCACCGGCAAGTTCACCCCGTTGACGAACCGGGCGTCGTCGCTGGCCAGGAAGGCGATGACCGGAGCGATATCTTCCGGGTCGGCGGCGCGGCCCAGCGGAATTCGCTCCTTGAACTTGTCCATCAACTTCTGATCGTCCTTCATGTCCTGTGTCAGGTCGGTGAAGGTCAGGCTGGGGTTGACCGCGTTGACCCGGACTCCCTTGCCGCCAAGCTCCAGCGCCAGCGACCGTGTGAAGTTCGACACCGCCCCCTTCGCCGCGTTGTAGAAGCTCATGTTCCAGTCGCCGCCAAGCCCTGACACGGAGGACACGTTGACGATGGATCCTCCCGTCTTCAGCAGATGCGGCACCGCCGCCCGGCAGCCATAGAAGACCCCGCTGACATCGGTCGCGATGACGGCGTGCCAGTCCTCGACCGAAGCTTCGGTTACCGGGCCGTTGGGCGCGATGCCGGCATTGTTGACCAGCACGTCGAGCTGGCCGAACTTCCCGACCGCCGCCGCAACCAGACCCTCCACCGATTTCTGGTCCGCCACGTCGGCCACATGGACCAGCGTCCGCCCGGCGTCCAGGTCCTTCGCCACATCCTTCAGCTTGGCCTCGGTCCGGCCGGCGAGCACGACGGACGCCCCCTCCTCCGAAAAGCGGCGGGCGGTGGCGGCGCCGATGCCCGAGCCGGCGCCCGTGACGATGACGACCTTGCCTTTGAAACGTTCGCTCATGGAAGCATTCTCCGGGTTATGGGGATCCGCCCATTGGGGCGGCCCTTTCCCGGACAATGGCTGGCGCCGAAATCCGTTGCGGTTCCCGGCGGGAAGCTGCAATGCGAACGAGGGCGGCTACTTTTGGCCGAGCGCCTGAGCCCGCAGCGCCGACAGCGTCGTGCGGGTGGTGATGACCTCGGGGTCCATCCGCAGCTCGATCACGGCGGGCAGGCCCGATTCCACCGCCTGTTCGAACACCGGGGCGAAGTCGGCGGTACGCTCCACGGCGGCGCCGAACGCCCCGTAGCTGCGGGCGAGTGCCGCGAAGTCGGGGTTGGTCAGGTCCGTGGCGCTGACGCGGCCGGGATAGCGCTTCTCCTGATGCATCCGGATCGTGCCGAAGATGCCGTTGTTGAACACCAGGATGATTGGGGCCGCCTTGGCGTGCATGGCGGTCGCCAGCTCCTGCCCCGTCATCTGGAAGCCGCCGTCGCCGACGAAGCTGACCACGAGCCGTTCGGGATGGACGATCTTTGCGGCGACCGCCGCCGGGACCGAATAGCCCATGGCGCCGCTGGTCGGCCCCAGCTGGCGCCCCGGCCTGCCGTACTTCAAAAAGCGCTGAGCCCAGCCGCTGAAGTTGCCGGCATCGATCGTGACGATGCTGTCAGCCGGCAGACGGTCGCGCAGCCAGACCGAGATGGCGCCAAGGTCGAGCGCGCCGCCATAGGCCGCAGGCTCCAGCCACTCCAGGAAATCGCGCCGCCCGGCCTCCATCCAGTCGCGCCAGCGGTCGGAGCGCAGGTCGTGGAACTTGGGCAGGCTGGAAAGCGCCGCCGCAAAGGCGGCCGATCCCGCCTGGATCGGCAGGTCGGGGCGGAAGACCCGGCCCAGTTCCTCGGCGGAGGCATGGACGTGGATCAGCGTCTGACGAGTTTCCGGCAGGTCGATCAGCTCGTAGCCCTGGGTCGTCATCTCGCCCAGCCGTGCGCCGATCACCAGCAGAAGGTCGGCTTCCTTGACCCGCGCCAGCAGCTTGGGGTTGGGTCCCGTGCCAAGATCGCCGATCCAGGCCGGGCTGTCGTTGTCCACCACGTCCTGCCGGCGGAAGGAGGAGCAGACCGGGATGTTGCAGGACTCGGCGAAGCGCCGCAAATCCTCACACGCGGCATCTGTCCAGCCGCTGCCGCCCGCCAGGATAATCGGCCGGTCCGCCAGGGCCAGAAGCTCGGCGGTGCGCTTCAGGTCGGACATTCCGGGATGGGCCTGGACCTCCGTGTAGCGGCCGGTCGGCGCAACCGACACCCGGTCGCGCAGCATGTCTTCCGGCAGCGCCAGCACGACCGGGCCGGGCCTGCCCGACGTCGCCACATGGAAGGCGCGGCTGATGAATTCCGGGATGCGCGCCGCGTCGTCGATCTGGGCCGCCCATTTGGCGACGGGCGAGAACATGCGGCGGTAGTCGATCTCCTGGAAAGCCTCCCGCTCCGCCTGATCGCGCGCCACCTGCCCGACGAACAGGATCATCGGCGTAGAGTCCTGCATGGCGGTGTGGACGCCGATCGATGCATTGCAGGCGCCGGGGCCGCGCGTGACGAAGCAGATGCCGGGACGGCCCGTCAGCTTGCCGGCGGCCTCCGCCATGTTGGCGGCGCCGCCCTCGTGCCGGCAGGTGATCAGGCGGATATCCGGGGCGTCATGGAAGGCGTCCAGCACATCCAGGTAGCTTTCCCCCGCGACGCAGAATGCCAAGTCAGCGCCATGGACGCGCAGCGAATCGACAAGGATCTGCCCACCTGAGCGGGGCTTGGATGTTCCTGACATGACGTTTCCCGGATTATTTGCTGAGCAACTGATAGATCGGGCGGAGTTTCCGACGCACCGCCCGGTATGTCAATCAATGGCCCCGATCAGTTACCCTTGCGCTGCTCCAATGCCTTGTAGGCATTGCCGAATCCCTTCAGGGAAAGCTGGGCCGCTATCCGCTGGTCCGGTGGAATCTTGAAGCCGACGATGCCCCGGTTGCCGCTGCGGAACATGTTCAGCACCTGATCGCGAAGCGTCGCCCGGACAAGGCAGACATTGGGATTGCACGACTGGATCGGTAGATCGAGCGCCGGCTTGGTATCGATCTGGAGCACCATGCCCGCTTCCTTGATCGCCTGTGGAGCAAGGTTGAATCCAAGCGACGGAGTATTGACGCCGGGGCGGAAGTAGATCGCGGCGCTCAGCAGGCCCAGCTTGCTTTCCTCCGCGACAACGTTCTGCGTGATGATGCATTTCGGGGCGCCTTCCGGCACCCTGTCCCTGCATTGCAGTTCCCAGTCGTCGAAGCGCTTCGTCTCGTCGGCGGCTGCGGCGGGGCTGGCGGCGAGTGCCGTGAAAGCCATCAGTGCGGCGCCTAGACCGAGTCGAACCCCTGAAAGCCGGGCGATGGAAAGCATGAGAATTCCTCCTTGAAGACGCCTTCGCGGCGGCTGCGTATTTTGCCGTACCCGTGGGTGTCATCGGTGCTGGACCCCAGGCTGGTCAGAACCCATAGTTCGACGGACATACCGCACGCAACGTTTAAGGTGAGCAGCCGGTGGCGAAGGATCGGACTTTGTTGGGAACAGGCTTAAGGCTTGGATGCGCCGCAGTCGCGCTGGCGAGCGCTCTGGTTGCCGGACCGGCATTCGCGAAGGACGATCTGGTGATCGGCGCGATCCAGTTCCCCGGAACGTTCCATCCCAGCATCGATGCGATGGCGACCAAGAACTACATCCTGGACATGGCCCGGCGGCCCTTCACCACCTTCGACCAGGACTGGAAACTGATCTGCATGCTCTGCACCGAGTTGCCGAGCCTGGAGAAAGGGACCGCCGTCGAAGTCACAAGACCCGACGGCACCAGGGCGATAGATGCGACCTTCACGATTCAGCCCGGCGCCGCCTGGGGCGACGGTACTCCTATTACGACGAAGGACGTGCTGTTCACCTGGGAAGTCGGCAAGCACCCGCAGAGCGGC
>NZ_JCACHA010000904.1:0-7606 GCF_059503625.1 Skermanella sp. | reverse complement strand
TGCTGGACAATTTATATGCAGAATGGGATTTTAAGAGCCCGCTCTAATCATTGAAGGCTGCCGTCATTTCTGAGGCTGGCGAAATGCTAAGACCCGATCGTGCTACTGACCAGAGTTTTTGGACGGCTTGCTGAGTGAAGCCTTCTTGAATGGTCCTAAGTGCCGCCTCGCGAATTTGCTTGTTGCCACCCGGATTATCGAGCGCGCGGATCAAGGCACCTGCCAAATGCTCAGGACCGACGGTGACTGCCTTGATCATGTTGTAGCCATCAATACCATATCTGCGCATACCCCCGACATCGGTCGATACGACCAGCATTCCTTCGGCCATTGCCTCGAGCACGGAAATGCATAGTCCCTCATGAGAACTCGACTGGACATAGATGTCGCTTGTCTGCCGGAGAGATCGGCAATCCCGACGGAAACCCAGCAGCCTGACCCTGTCGGTTAGGCCAAGCCTATGCACAAGGCCTTCAAGCTCATCGTGCAGAGGGCCATTCCCAGCTATGTCGAGTGAGATGTCATAGCCCCTGTCTACGAGAAGCCTAACTGCCTTGATTAAATCCGCATGGTTCTTCACTGCACAGAGGCGTCCAATTGTCAGCATGCGGACGCGCCCATCGGGCCAATCCGGAACGCTTCCCCTAACATCAAGCATCGTCAAGGGCACTTGGAAGTGTGATCTGTCCGGCAATCTACGGTGAAACCTGCGCATCGCAGCCCAAGTTTCCGGGTCATCGTATAAAACTGCATCGATCCTGCCGGCGGTCAATTTCAAGAGCGGACCAGTTATATTGCGGCGATGGAACTCACTATGCTCAAATGCAACGACTTTGAGTTTCGGATAGCATGTTGCGACGAGGCGGCCAACGATATTGGCTTGCGGCAGGGACAGAATCATCAGGTCGGGCTTGAACTTGGCCAGCATCTGGAAAATGCGCGGAAGAGCGCGCAGCATCGTCATGCCGCTGACCGAGTTACCCTCGAACAAGTGACAGACGCGGTCGGAACCCAATTTGTCGGACAGACGCTCGCCTGCCCATCCGTCATCCCGGACCAAGGCGCAGATCAACAGTTCAGTACCTTCGAAAAACCCCTTTTCCACCATGGTCGCCAAGCCCAACTCGGCACCGCCATTTGAAAAGCCATTGAGCAGGTAGAAGATTTTCATATGCGCACTCCCAATGAACACCAGTACAGGACCTCTACGGCAATACCAAGTTCTGCCCAAGGTTTGATCACGTTCGACTAAGCTTCCACGTCAGGGTGGTCAACGCTGCACTACCATCGACAATCCACCTGCTTGCGCTGCCTGCCAGCGGGAAAGCGTCCTTTCAATCATCGCTAAACCGGGGATCAGGACAAATGCAGGATAAGTCATGACTGCAGCCCATAAGACACCGGATACGCCCATAGCGCGCATCATCATGATCTTGACCGTGATAACCGCAATCGCACCGACAACCAGAATGCAGACCTGTGCCTTGATGAAGGGCGCATTGTTGGCGCAAGCGGTGAGCGACGCTCCGATCGCGAACAGCGGAATCCAGATCGCGGCGGCGTGGAGCAAACTCGGATTGACGACTGCATCCGGTGAGATCCAGAGTCCGATGATATCGTTCCCTGCCAAGCCGATCAGCAGGGCGGGAGGAGCAGCCAACAACAGGGAGATTCCGAGCGAGCGCCACAGTATCGCTCTCACGCCGGATGCCGATCTGCTGGATGTGGCGCCTGCATATGCAGGCCAATACGGTATCATCATCATGCTGATCACGGCTTGCAGCGCGGATACGAGCTTTATGGCAATACCACATTCCGCCGCTGCGGCGGGGCCCAGCACCTTCAAGGCAAGCAGTGCGTCCAAGTTGAGACTGACGATCGACGCGGCGGCCATCACGAAGAAAAGTCCGCCACTTCTGACCAACCGGCTGGTGATCTCCATGTCCGGCGCGGCGAGACGAGGGATGAGTTCCCGGTGGTTCCTGAAAAACATGAGGGTGTTCACTGCGTGAACCAATACCGGCGGCAAGACGAGGGCCATGGTCATGCTGACCAGCCCTGGGTTGAGCACCGCAGCCGCCGCGATACATAAAGCCGACACAATGGCCGAAATCATGTCGTACATGTTGTGGCGCTGAACTTCGGAAAAGGCCAGTCTGATCTTCCCGATTAGGCTCAAAGGAGCGAAAATAGCTATGGAGATCAGAGTCAGTGCCAAAGCCGCGCCGACATCGCCAAGTTCCGCCTCTGTTACATTCCCGGCCAAGTTATCCATCCAGCCTGCCTGCCACGCCAGCACGGTCGTACCAAGGATCATTGCAGCCGGTGCGACCAGGATGATGTAGGCATTCGTGATTATATCAACGATAGTGGTGTGTTTTGCCTTCTGGCGCATCTCGGTGATGGCATTTACCAGCCCTGACCCTATCCCAAAATCTATAATAAATAGGACCGCCAGCAATGCGGTCATGGAAACCCAAATACCGAAAGCGTCCTTGGACATGTGATTCGATGCCAGGGGTACTATCAGCGCCATGCAAGCGATCTGCACGACCCGTGCCGTGGCAGCAACTACTGCTGCTCGGAAAGGGGAGTTCCAAGTCGTTGGTATTTTCACTTGCATATTTTCATGTTTCAATCATCGCGAAAGGTAATTGAGCATTGAGTAAGCCTTTGCCTACCTTCGTAGGTATCATGAAGTATCATATTACTGACCAAGGAACAGAATGCAGCATGCCCTTTGATAAACCTGTCTATCAACATATCAGGCATTGCGAGAAGAGCGCATTTGGCTGATACAAAATAGATTATATCGTGTGATCTTGCAGACACTAATCCATTGATAGTATTTTAATGTCAATCGACGCGTGCTTCATGCTTTCAGAGGTGGTGTGAGCCGTTCTATGGTTCGGTCCCGGAAATTGTGAACTAATTCCGATATTTGATTTCGGCCCATCCCGTGTACGAGCAAATGATCGGAAGCTAAGAGCCCGTTTGGAAAGGTCGGCATTACGGCCTGAGAGGTCGTGACAAATTGGGATGAGGGGTGTTTTGGCGGGAAAGTTCTTCAGACGGAGACCACCGATGTGGACGCCCGAAGATCGCGTGCTGGTTGGAGATTACGGCTGCGGCCAAGCGCTGAGCGAGGATCAATACCGCCTGCTGGAACGATTGATCCCGCCACCGAAGCCGGGAGGCCGGCCGCGGACGACCGACATGCGGCGAACGCTCGACGGCCTGTTCTACGTGGTGCGAACCGGCTGCCAGTGGCGCCACCTGCCGCCGCCAGCATTCCCGCCCTGGCGCACGGTGTACGGCTACTTCCGTGACTTCATCGAGGCGGGCGTCTGGAAAACCATGCGACATGAACTCGTCACTCTGCTCCGCGAGCGCGAGGGCCGCGACGCCAGCCCAAGCGCCGCCATCATCGACAGCCAGAGCGTGAAGACGACGGAAAAGCAACCGTGTCCTTTCGACGTCGGGCAGAAACTGGTACGGGACATGCGGGTGGAAGCCAAGCGCGCGGCGGACAACGCAGCAGGAGGCGCTTCGACCCTCCTGGCGCGAGTTCAGCACCGTGCTCGGGACCGTCAAGGACGCGCGTCGCGCGCCGCTGCGCGGTGCCCTAGGGGCATCCTTGACCGTCCCTGCGCGCGGCACTTACCGGAAGCCAGGTCGGGGCGAAGGGATGGTCTTGCCGATCGAACAAAGGGATAGGCCAGGACGGAGCCATCCTGCCGGCGCCTAGCCCTGTGCGTGATCGAGCCGGAGGCTCAGGCGGGCTCCTCCTTCCAAGTCTGTTGGGCGGCCAGCATGGCGTTGAGCCGTACAATCATTTTGCGCATGCAGGCCGTCAGAGCGACCTTGGCCGGCTTACCGCGGCCAGTGAGACAGAGATAGAACGTGCGCAGCACGCCCTGGCCCTGAGTGGCGGCGCGGAGTATCGACATATAGAGGAGTTGACGCACGTCCTCGTGCCCACCGGCGATGTGGCGCTCGCCCTTGCGATCACCGCTATCATCGGCAAACGGCGCGACCCCGAGCAAGGCGGCGATCGCGCAGCCAGAGATCCGTCCCAGCTCGGGCAGCAGGACCGCCATGGCCACCGCGGTGGTCTGACCGATGCCGGGCGCGCTGCACAGTGCCTCGACCCGCTTGGCCAGCGCCGCATCAGCCCCAGCCTGCCGATCGATCAGCTCTTCCAACTCCACGATCGCCGTGGCCAAGCTCGCCAGCGCGGTCTCCACCACAGTCTTGGCGGCGTCAGGCAAGTCCTTGATCGCTTTGGTCATGTCCGCGCGTTTGTCGACCAGCAGGCGGCGCGTCCGGATCAGCTTGGCCAAGTCCTCGCGCGCCGGCTCAACCGTTACTGGCGGAGTGTCGACCAAGGTGGCGGTAAACTCGGCAATCACCCGTGCGTCGATCGGGTCGGTCTTGGCCCGCCGCCCCTTGGCCTTGGCGAAATGGCGCACGCGCGCCGGGTCAAGGATGTGGACCTCCAGGCCAGCCGCGCACAGCACATCGCGCACCGCGCGTTCGTAGCCGCCACTAGCATCCAGCCCAACTCGGGTGACGCCGCGCTCCTTAAACCAGACCACCAGCCTCTGGTGATCCGCCGGCTCGTTTTCGGGCCGGATCTGCTCGCCTCCGGGATAGACTGCGAGGTCGAGGAAGCGCTTCCCGCAATCAATCCCCGCAGATTGGACCAACTGTGGCATCCTCATGGTCCTTTCTTGTGGTTCGGGCTTCTCGCCCATGCAACCGTTCGGACTTCAAGGAAGGTCGACCGCCCTCGCGCTTTTTCTCGGCCTGCAAGGTCCTGGGGGGAACGGGGTCGGTCAACCCGGATAGCTCGTTGGCCGACGAGCTATCCGGCCTCCAACATACACCACCACCGTCACACAAGGGGGGCCTCGGGGCTACGACGCGGGTAAAAAGGTCAAGGGCCGCAAGCGCCACATCGCGGTCGACACGTCCGGCCTGCTGCTCGGCATCGTCGTCCATGCCGCCAACATCCAGGATGCCGACGGTGCCTGCGATCTCCTGAGAAAGATCAAGCCGCTCTACTGCTGGCTCCGCGCGGTGTTCGCCGACAGCGCCTACAACCGTGCCGCCACCCTGCTCGCCTGCTTCCTGCTCGGCCTGACCCTGATCGTCGTGCGGCGCATCGCCGGAACCGTCGGTTTCGTCGTCATCCCACGCCGCTGGGTCGTCGAGAGGTCCTTCGGCTGGCTTGGACGCTGGCGCCGCCTCTCAAAAGACTACGAGCAGTTGCCTGAGGTTTCCGAGGCTATGGTCACCGTTGCAATGATCCGACTCATGCTCCAGCGACTTGCTCATTCAAGCCAAAACAGATTGCCATCATGCTAACTTTTCAAACGGGCTCTCAGGCGACCAAAGCGCCGTCCAAAAAGCCGACCGGAGTGGCGCTACGATCTAAAGACGACCAAATCTATCGTAACAATGTAGTTGATTGCGCCCGCTCCAGGCGGCACCATCCACCGACCAACGGTTCCACAAGATCCAGGATCATGCCGCGCACTCGCGGCCATGCCGCAGTCGGGGAGCAGGGAAGCGCCTATGGGAACAATCCAGCGGGAACACCGCATCGGCATCATCGGGGCCGGTTTCACCGGGACTCTGCTTGCCGTCCACCTCTTGCGGCAGGCGGAGACGCCGACGCACCTTTTCCTGGTCGAGCGGCGAGGCGACTTCGGGCGGGGCGTCGCCTACTCGACCGGCAACGACGCTCACCTGTTGAACGTCCGGGCCTTCAACATGAGCGCCTATCCCGACGATCCCCGGCACTTCCTGATGTGGCTCTGGGCGCGGGACGACCCCAGGAGCCCCGCCAACGCGATCCCGCCCAGCGGTCACGCCTTCGTGTCGCGCGGCCTCTACGGCACATACATCCAGGAACAGTTCGCAACCGCCGTTCGCGAAGCGGCGGGCCACGGCACCTGCTCGACGCTGGGCGACGACGTCGTCGACCTGCGCCGCCGGCCCGAAGGCGGCTTCGTCCTCCGTCTCGCCTGCTCCAGCGAGATAGAGGTCGATACCGTGGCCCTCTGCATCGGCAATTTTCCGCCGGCGCTGCCGGGCGGCGTGTGCCGGGAGGGGGCAAGCAGCCCGTTCTACATCGGCGATCCCTGGAATGCCCCAGAGATTGCCGGGATTCCGCCGGATGCGCCGGTGCTGGTGCTCGGCACCAGCCTGACCACTGCCGACCTCGTGATCTCGCTCCAGCGGAACGGCCATCGCGGGCCGATCACGGCGCTGTCCCGCCGGGGATTGCTGCCGACGACCCATAAGGAAGCGCGCTCCTATCCCGGTTACGTCGACGACTTCCTGGCGGACGACGCACCCCCGTTGCGTGTGCTCGACCTGCTCCGCCGTGTCCGGCGCGAAGTCGTCGTCGGTGCCCACGCCGGTTACGACTGGCGCAGCGTGCTCGATGCCCTGCGCCCGAATCTGCGCCGCCTGTGGCGCCGTCTGCCCGACGCACAGCGCCGCCGCTTCCTGCGCCATCTCAGGCCCTACTGGGACATCCACCGCCATCGCATGGCGCCGGAGGTGGCCAGCCTCCTGGACAAGCTCCAGCTGGAGGGACGGCTGACATTCCAGCGCGGCCGGCTGCGGACCCTGCGCCCGACCCCCGGCGGACTGGTTCCCGTCGTGACGCCGCACGGGGCCGCGCAGGAGACCGAGCTTGCGGCGGGCTGGGTCATCAATTGTTCCGGCCCGGCCTGCGACTACGCCCGCATCGGTCATCCCCTGGTCCGCAGCCTCCTGGACGGCGGCCTCGCCCGGCCGGATGCACTTGGCCTCGGCCTCGACGTAACCGACCGTTCCGTCGTCATCGGAGCCGATGGGAGCCCGACGGAGGGACTCTATGCATTAGGGCCGGTCACTCGCGGCGCCTTCTGGGAAATCACCGCCGTTCCCGAACTGCGCGTCCAGTGCGCGGACATCGCACGCCGGCTTCACCCGGCCTATCGGGAGCTGGAGACCTGATACGGCTGCACCGGCCAACGGTTCATGCCCATCCGTGGGGTGCCGTGATGACGGAATGGCAATTCATGTCAATTTAAAACGAATGGTAGAATGCGGCCGGTTCGATTTCCTGTCATCCCTGGGAACATCGTCATGGCCAAGAACATCTGCATCTTCTCGGACGGCACCGGACAGGGCGGAACCGCCAAGGGCGCCGACAACACCAATGTCTTCCGGCTGTATCAAGCCTGCTGCTGCGACGATCCTTCCACCCAGGTCTGCTTCTACGATGCCGGCCTGGGGGCGCGGGCGGACGGCGCGGGGAAGTGGACGCGCTGGATCCACGACACCCTGTCCCAGGCTACCGGACTGGGCATCTCGCAGAACATAAAGGACTGCTACGACGCGGTGATCCAGCATTACGAACCGGGCGACCACATCTTTCTGTTCGGCTTTTCCAGGGGCGCCTATACTGTCCGCAGCCTGGGCGGCGTCCTGAAGCTGTGCGGCGTTCCCGGCACGGATGCCCGCGGCCGGCAGCCCCGCACGTCGAAGGACGCCCGCCGGGAACTGGTCGAGGAAGCGGTCGAGAAGGTCTACAAGACATACGGAT
>NZ_JCACHA010000903.1:0-7614 GCF_059503625.1 Skermanella sp. | reverse complement strand
TCCGACCGCGCCGGCTCAAGCCCCAAGAGTCAGACCTTCGGGCGCTGGGTATCAGCCGCCAGAACCGCTATCACATCCGATTCAGTTATTCCGCGTCGGATCCTTAGTGGGCTCGGGATCTGTGGCCTATCGCACCCCTTGAGGGGCGGTGAGGTGGCGCATGGGACTGATCGTTAATCCGAGAGGCATCGCGGGCTCCGGCAAGACTGAGCTCGTTCGTCGCATCCTGGGCGCCTTCGGCCAATCACCCGAGGCGCTGGCGAAGTCCAATCCACCCGACGGGCCGAGGCAGCTGGTCCACGTCCTGCCGCACTCTGCGGGAGGCCGGCCGCTGGCGCTGATCGGCGCCTATTGGACTTGCTTCGGGAAAGGTCCGGGCAGATCTTTAGTGGATGACCGTCCGTGGATTAGATCCGCGATCGGCGCCGATGCGGATCCTTCATGTCCTCATCGTGCACTGTGATGCCGATCGCCCGAAGGCCCTTGAGTACGATCTCCTTGATTGTCTCGTCATTCTGTGCAGCTCGCATTTTCAGCTGCCGGATAACATACTCCGGCGCGCGTATGGAAAGACCGTGCAATTCGACCTTCCGCTCGGGTGCTATGGGACGGTTCGTCGGCATGTTCAGGACCGGCGTGACGCCTTGCACGAGGTACTGCTGCCGGGGGAGCGGACCTTTGGACACATGCCGGGCATCCTCGCGCTGCGGATTGTACCTCGCTTCATGCGTGGGAAGCGCATGATCAGTTCAAACCATCTGTCTGCACCTACGATCAGTGCCATCATTCCCGCCATCGCAGCATCGACGTGATGATGCGAATGGGACTCAAGCGGCACGGCATTGGCTAAACAGGTAAAGGGTGCATAGTGGAGCGCGCTGGTATGATGTTGGAACAGCTCTCCCGCCGTGGCGGCTTGCCCCATATCAGCGAAGCGGACTTGGGGAGTTCCATGCTCCCGCACGGCACATCTGATTGAGGGCGAGACCCGCCAGCAATTCCGCAAATCGTGCGGACCATCAGCACTGGTGCTCGATCCCCGTAGGGATGGCCCGTTGACGAGGCGCTCGGCCTGCTCATGTAGCTCACCTTCATCAGAGCATTGCGCGTTGACGATCCGCCAGCCGGGCCCCTCATCCACAAAGTTTTCGAAACTGGCGCCACCGAGGATCTGATCCGGTTCGGCGCTCGCGGTAGGCCGGCTGGCCTCTCGCCTAGCCCCTAGCGCCGTGAGCAGCGCCTCTAATCGGAGGCGGAGAGCTTGGCGCACCGCTGGGGCGAGGGGAGCGACGGTGGCGTCCGAGGCGGCCTCGAACGCCACACTCCGGACCCAATGACATTCGGTCTGCAAGCGCTGGAAGCCCGGCAGCGCCGCTCGGCCGCCCCAGGGGTTCGTCGGGGGCACCGGTACAAGGGGGCTGGTCCTGGGCGGGGAGAAGGGTGGCGCATGCACGACGGCGACCTCCGAGGTCCGATGGTGGGAGCTGAAGCGAATACCTAGTATACTGGGTAGCCGCAGACCAGCGCCCGCGGCGCCTTGGCAGCATGCGGCTACGAAGTGTGCTCGCCAGGAACCTGCGGCGCCTAAGATGGGAACGGAGCCTGTCGCAGGAGGAACTGGCCGCGCGCGCAGGCCTTAACCGTAACTACGTTGGGATGCTTGAGCGGGAGGAGTCTGCCGCTAGCGTGGACGTGCTCGAGCGTCTTGCTGAAGCCCTGGCGGTCGACCCGACGGAGTTCCTCTCTCGTGACGAGGCCAGCGGGTCACAGTCTGCCGCGCCCGCTAACTGACCGACGGTGCCGGCCTTCCACGTACGCAGCACCGAACCCTCCTACGCCGAGCTTCCAACTTGATTTTTCGCCATCTAGGCGGACGTGCAGGCGACGGAGGTCGGCATAGCGCAGCGTCAGATCGGTCAGAAAGACTTCAGAGCGCGGCCGGAGCCGCGCCCTGGTGCATTGCTGATGGAGCTGGCGGGGGGGCACCGGCTGGCCCGAGATTTTTCGTACCTTGGCTGGCATCTCGGGGGCGACGAAGGGCGAGACGGGTTGGCGGCCATTTTCTCTGGGCCGAGCCCTGCTGCTGGCCACTTGGCGCGACCTGTCGGACGTGACGCTCGAGAAGGCGCTGGACGACCGCGCCAGTTTCCGCCGCTTCTGCGGCTTCGCCGCCCACGAGCCGACGCCCGAGCGCAGCTCCTTTGTCCGCTGTCGGCGCGAGCTGGGCCGGCGTGGACTGGACCGAGTGCTATTCGAAGCCGTCCCCGGCCAGCTCGAGGCCAAGGGTGTGACGGTACACACCGGCACTCTGGTGAACGCGACGCTCATTGCGTCCGCCCGCATGGGGCTAGATGGCTGCCACCGTCGGCGCAGGCCGGTGCACGGCTATAAGAAGCACGTGGTGACCAACGAAGGTGCCGGCTTGGTGCGCGGTGTTGAGGTCACGACCATTTGCCGCAGGTAACATTCGGTGGGCCCGCCGTGTTTACCGATGACCCGGCAAGGAGGCATCCTGGGTTGAGACGTCCGTTCCGACATGAGGTTCCCTTGGTCAAGCCCTCTCGTTCGACTGCGGTGCCGAAGACCATGCAGGCGAGTTACGACGCCGTGGCTGCGCTCACAGATGCGTTCTGCCGCGACTACCTGAGCGAAGAATACCGCGACCTCGCACGCGCCATGGCCGCGGCCCTCTGCCGCAAGCGCCCGAGCCCCTTGGCATCGGGGCAGCCGCGGACCTGGGCGTGCGGCATCATCTACGTTCTGGGTCAGCTCAACTTCCTGTCTAACAAGGCGAGCAAGCCCCACATGACCATGGCTCAGGTCTGTGCTGCTTTCGGCGTCGGCCAGAGCACGGCAAGCGCCAAGGCCAAAGTCATCTCTGACGCGCTGCGCACAAACCGGATGGACTCAACCTGGATGCTACCGAGTTTTGTCGACCGCAACCCGCTGGTATGGATGGCCGAGGTCAACGGCATGCTGGTCGACCTGCGCGACATGCCGCGGGAGGTCCAGGTGATCGCTTACGAAAAAGGCTTAATCCCCTACGTTCCGGCAGATCGAAATTAGGGGACGGCGGCATTGGGCCAAGGCAGCCGCACGACCCAAAGCGGCTGCTCGAAGGGAAGCCATCTTGCGTTCAGACTGGAGCGGAGTGGAGACCGGAAGGCCGGAGAACCGCTCCCGTAACCGATCAAACCCTTTGTGCAGAGATACTAGTCGGCGGTGGAATAGGATACGTTCGACCCTATATGCTGGAGTCGCAGACACAATGAGCCACGTCGTATACGGGCCTCTTCCCATTACCCCCGATCGGGCGCCCCCGGCCGGCGTGTCCGAGCGCATCGTTCAAGTGAACGGCAACGCATCGGCGGTAGTCCGCATCCTCGACGCCCGTCGGGCGACCTTCGGTACCGACCTCGCCTATGTTTTCGGCCGCAATGTCGCCCGCGCACGCGAAGAGAACGAGAAGATCACGGGGAGCCCGGACGGCGTCGTTGTCCGACGCTGAGCGGCCCGTCGTCCTGTACCAAGCCGAGGCCGGTTTCCGGAACGTCGGGCATGCCGTCGTGAAGCCGAAGCCGACCGACTTGTGGGATTTCGAAACGTTCGATCCGGACCTAATCGTGGCTCTGCAGGACAACGCCGATCTGGTGCGCGCCTATGTCGAAACCGAGCGCCGCATTTTCCTGGCGTACGATCATGGCTCCGGACGGGCCAGCCTTAAAGGTCGCCCCGAGAACCCATACGCTCGCGCCTACCTCTTGTTGCAGGAGGACATGGCGGCGGGCATGCGGCATCGGACGATTCGCGCTTACCACTACACCCGCCTAACCGACGGTGAAGTCGAGGCGATGTGGCGCGACGGCATCCATCTCTCGACCTTGGCTACCCTGCGCAAGCGGCTCGAAATCTGCGTCGTGGAGGGCTCCCTAACTTCCTCTGAGGCGGACGCCCTCTACGCAGCAAGCCCTTTCCATGGGCAGATGGGGGTGCGGGCAGACCGTTTCTGGGCGACGTCCCACCCGCACGCAGCCGACGATAGCGGCGTATCCCCTTTGCTCCAGCATTGGGGCGGAGAGGTCGCCTACATGTGGGTCGAGGATGAAGCCCTCATCGCCAAGGTCCAGGCGATCGGAAAGCCGCGCATTATCGAGGTTGCAGTCCCGCTCGGCCTCACCACCGCAGACTACAGCGCCTGCAAGACCGTCCTCGCCACCTTCGCCCGTTCGCTAGGCTGCGTCGCCGCCAAGCACGCCATCGACGTCTGCGTGACGGCGGCACTTCCGCCCGACGCCGTCCTCGCGGTCCATACAGATGGCGAGGCGGTCTTTGCCGCTATGGGGCGCGGGTATCCCGGCAGCTTCGTGGACGTGGCCTTGACCTACTGGAAAGACCTCACCGGTGAGGCTGACTAGCTGTCAGGTTGTGAGACCTCCTTGGCAGCCTCGACGATGAGGCATGCTTTGGCGATATTGTCTGGTCCGGCCCGGCCCTGCGGCTTTGGGTTGGTGAGTTGACGTCGCTGTGCGAGGTGTTCGGTGACGACCTGGTTGGGCGTTGTGCCCTCGAGCACTCGCTGACGGCGACTGTTGTAGGCGGCGTTGAAGCCGCGCTGCAACTGCTCGAGTTGCTGGTGAGACCAGATGGTGATGCCGAGCACTTCGGTGCCAACCCGGCTGTTGAAGCGCTCTACCATGCCGTTGGTCTGGGGCGAGTAGGGCCCTTCAGCCGCGCCACCTCGTCGCGCAGCGCCTGGTTCTCCGCCTTCAGCGCCGCATTTGCCGCCCCGAGGTCGGCGACCTTTGCCACCAGCGTGCCGACGAGGTCGCGCAGCTCAGCGAGCGACAAGGTCTCCAGCGGTGCGCTGTCGGGCGGCGACATCAGCAGGGTCAATCACGCCGCTCCGACAGGCGCAACCGCCACGCCCGGGAATCTGCCCCGGTTACAACGTCTTGGGGAACATCCTGTCGGCGTGGCCACTTACAGGTGGAGCGGCTCTTCACCGATTTTCCCGCATAAATAGCTACTGCCAAGCAGCTGCCGATTTCGCCGACAGTATCAGGTGTTCCTGAAGATCAATAGCGAGTTCCATTATCTCTGGCGCGCGGTGGACCAGTGCGGTGTCGTGCTCGATATCGTGGTCCAGGACCGCAGGAACGCCACCGCTGCGAAGCGCTTCTTCAAGCGCCTGCTCGCTGAGCTGAAGTACAAGCCAAAGCGTATCATCACCGACGGCTTGCGCAGCTACGGCGTTGCGCACCGCGATATCCTGCCCGAGGTGAAGCACCGAACCAGTCGCTACCTGAACAAACGCGCCGAGAACTCTCACAGACCGACACGGCGCCGAAAGCGAAAGATGCAGCGGTTCAAGTCACCGGAGCAGGCGCAGCGCTTCCTGTCATCCCACGCGATGATCTATGGCCACTTCCGTCCGCGGCGGCATCTAATGACTGCTGCTGAGTGCCGTGATGCCCACACCAAGGCTTTCCGGAGCTGGGGGCAGGAGACGTGCGTCCAGGTGGCCGCGTAAGCACGACGGGCGTCATGTCGCGCGGTCAAACGCGTCCATCAATCCAACAACCTGACAATGCCCCCCCGGGATACAGGCCCAAAAGCGTGTACGATTACTCGTTAAATGGGGATCCTCAACATCAACGGACCCTAGACCGAACGAGGTGCGGCATGGACGCAGAGGCCAGCTACGGCCGGTGATGGCAGGCCACATCAATGACTCGCTGCGGCGGCGGGTTTATCCACCTGATCCCAATGGTGGGGCCGCTGGAGTTCACCCCCATGTACCTGGCGGGACGTGCCCCTCCGCTCCACGGGCCTCCGACCCATTGAATGGAACGGTCGGCAGAATCATAAACGTAACTTCCGGTCTCTCGCCCGACGGAATACTTCCCTCCGGGCAGCAGCGAAAAGCCCCCGAATGGGCCGAGCGGCCAGAGCGTAAAGCATTCGTAATTCCCGAGGGGTGGGGCCACGGGCTGCCCAAGGGCACCCATGGGCCATGCTCCGGCGCCCAGCGCCGCGGCTAAGCCGAGCGCAAATTTGCCCACGCGGCGCGTCGCCCCCGGTATCTGCCTGCGATGGTCGTGGTCGCGCGTCATTGGATTACTCCCCCACTTCGAGTCCATAGCGCCTTGGTCTTGCACGGCTAGGCGGAAAAACTCTAAACGATACCCGCCAGGTCGCCAGGATCTTGTGCCGGGGAGTGGCGAAAACTTGGGGAGCTACGCCGCGAGCTGGATTGCCTGCTGACCGAAGCGTCCGTCCAGTACCGCGGCTTGGACCTGGGGCACGCAGTGGGCGCCCCGCGGTCACCAGCGCATCTGCCGGCGCTTGTTCATGCGCGCATTGGCCAGCTGGTTGACCGTGCCCTCGGCCTGTGAGCCAGCCGCTACCGGCGGATCAACATTATCGACGACCGCGCCGTAGATTTTTTTGCACACATCTGCATTGCGATGATCTCCATCAACGCACGCCCTCTCGCTGCCCATACTCAGGCGCAGCAAGGAATCTAATCGCGTACAGCTTCTTACCTAGGGTCAAATGTATGCAGAGGCGGTCTTGGGCTCTGATAGCCCTGGTGTACCTGGTAAGCGAGATGAATGCTTCTCGCCTGGCTTAACCATTCGCTTGTCCCTGGAATTGCAGGTGTCTCCCCAAAGTACAATCGTCCGGCAGATAGATTTTTGATCGGATCTAATGCTCCGGTACTCGGGGAGATATCGATTGGCAAGGTAAGAGTATAGCTTGCTTGCAAGCTGGTACCTAGAAAAGTTTTTGTCCCCCAAAAGAAATTCGGGCGCTCTGAGCCGTTTGAGTGGCACTTCGGATCATCGGCTTGGCGCAGGTAATCGGAGTTTTGTAGCAAAAAACTTACAATGAGTTCTTGAGTGTTTGATCCTGTATTTGTTAAGCGCCCTACGATAGTGCCAGGCACATCGCCTGAGATGCGATAGTTGCAGCGATCCAAGGAACCCCGTCCCCTAACCTCAAGGTTATTCACACCAGCCCACCTGAAAGTGGCCGGTCCTTCGTAATCGATTTCCCCAACCCAGTCGTGGAAGCGGTTTCCTGGGTCTCGCGCGACAAGCAAACCTTGCATCGAAAAATTCACCGTTTCTCCTCCAGTTACCCTTTGATAATCGGTCTGGAGATCAGCATAATGGCAACAGTCTATTGTGCCCTCGATACGAACGTGAAATTCACGGGGTGTGTAATCAGTGACCGGGAAGCTGTAAGTTTTACTTGAAGCCCAGCGCGTCGACTGAATGAGGTCCGGGATTAGGTTAACTATGGCATTGGGGCCATTGATAAAACCAAAACTATCATACCCTGGGGAAAATATGGACTTTGGCTCTACGGCGATATTGACCCGAACTTTGAACTCTCTCCGTACTTCAGATGAGTTAGCTGGTAAGTTCGCTGGCTGGGGTGCGCCGTAGACTCCTATGCGCGCGACGCCTCGTGCGTCCGTGCGGCTGGAAGCCACCAAATTACGGCCAACTCCCTCTGTCTGAATGCGATTATTATTATCGAACTCCACAATAGTGACCAGCCCCCATTGAGTGATCCGGGTGGAATTTTAGTGGGCCATCGCAGCCA
>NZ_JCACHA010000902.1:0-7649 GCF_059503625.1 Skermanella sp. | reverse complement strand
ACGACTATCTGACGAAGCCCTTCGACAAGCGCGAACTGATCGCCCGCATCCAGGCCATCGTCCGCCGCAGCAAGGGCCATTCCGACAGCGTGATCCGGACCGGCCGCCTGACCGTCAACCTGGATACCCGCACGGTCGAGGTGGACAGCTCGCCGCTCCACCTGACCGGCAAGGAATACGGCATCCTGGAACTGCTAAGCCTGCGCAAGGGCACCACGCTGACCAAGGAGATGTTCCTGAACCATCTCTACGGCGGCATGGACGAGCCGGAGCTGAAGATCATCGACGTCTTCGTCTGCAAGCTGCGCAAGAAGCTGGCGCAGGCGACCAAGGGTGACAACTACATCGAGACCGTTTGGGGCCGGGGCTATGTCCTGCGCGATCCCCAGGAAGACGCCATGCCGCCGCAGAAGGTGCAGGCCGCAGGCTGACGCCAGCCTGCGGCGACCGTGAGTTCATGAACGACGAAAAACCGGCGGCAGAAATATCTGCCGCCGGTTTTTCGTCGTGCGATGCCTGCCGGCGAAGGCGAGGCGGCAGGCGTCAGCCCGCCACTGCCCTGGCCGCCTGAGCGCCCGCCGGAGGATTGACCACGTAAAGACCGCGCTGATTGTCCATCGGCTTGAAGCGCTCGGTAATGCCGAGGACGGTTTCGGCGCCGCCCAGATAGAGCACCCCATCCGCCGGCATCAGCTTGGCGATGCTGTCCAGGACCTTGCCCTTGGTCGGCTGGTCGAAATAGATCAGCACGTTGCGGCAGAAGACGACGTCGAACTGGCCGAGCGGCGTCAGATCGGTCAGCAGGTTGTATTCCCGGAAGTTCACCATCTGGCGGATCTTGTCGGAGACCTGCCACTTGTCGCCGACTTGGCGGAAGTACTTGACCAGATGGGTGATCGGCAGGCCGCGCTGCACCTCGAACTGGGTGTAGATGCCGGCCCTGGACTTCTCCACCATCTCGGAGGACAGGTCGGTGCCGACGATCTCGAACCGCCAGCCGTCGAGCTTGACGCCCTCCTCCAGCAGGAGCATGCAGAGCGAATAGGCTTCCTGGCCGCTGGAACAGGCCGCCGACCAGATGCGGACCGAGCGGCGTGCCGAGCGGCTCGCCAGCATCTTGGGCAGAACGACTTGGCGGAACTGCTCGAACGGCTTCTGATCGCGGAAGAACGACGATTCGTTGGTCGTCATCGCCTCGGTGATGTCGCGCAGCAGCGCTTCCTCGCGCCGCGTGCGGATCGCAACGGCCAACTCGTCGAGGCCCTTCATGTTCCACTTGCGCGCGACCGGCATCAGCCGCGACTCGAGCAGATAGGCCTTGTCCCGCGACAGCACGAGGCCGGAGCGCTGTTTCAGCAGAACGCTGAACATGTCGAAGTCTTCGACCTTCATGCTGCGGTCCTCAAAGCAATCTTGCGGATAAAGGGTCCGATTTCACGCAAAGGCATAACGGCGCTGCATAGTCCCGCCGTGGCCACGGCGCCGGGCATTCCCCAGACGACGCTGGAAGCTTCGTCCTGGGCGATCGTCAGCCCGCCGGCCGCCACCAGTTCGGTGCAGCCGCGCATGCCGTCCTGGCCCATGCCGGTCAGGATGATGGCAAGCGCCCGCTTGCCGAATATCTTGGCGATGCTGCGCATCATGGGATCGACCGCCGGGCGGCAGAAGTTCTCCGGCGGCTCCTTGTTGACCGACAGCACCGTGCCGGCCCCCTTGGTCGCCAGCACCATGTGGAAGTCGCCCGGAGCCAGATATATGCGCCCCCCCACCAGCGCCTCGCCGTCCTTGGCCTCGGAGCAGGGGATGCCGCATTGCCGCGTGATGTGTTCGGCCAGGATCGTGGTGAAGGTGGCCGGCATGTGCTGGGTGATCAGGATCGGCTGGCGGATGCCGCCCTTCAGGTGCGACAGCACCTCGAACAGGGCCTGCGGTCCGCCGGTCGAGCTGCCGATCGCGATGATGTCGGGCACGGGCGGCACTGCCGGCATGGGACGCAGAACCACCGCCGCCGGGTCCATCGATCGCGGGCGCGGGAAGGCGCTCAGCGGCGCCGGAAGCCGCTCGTTCCGAAGGCCGGGCCGGTTGCGCGATCCGGCCCGCCGGGCGGCGATCGCCAGCGCCTTGACCTTGCTGACCAGTTCCCGCTTGAACGTGTCGGCAGCCCCCAGCTCACGCGTCGAGGACGGCTTGGTCACGTAGTCGGCCGCTCCGGACTGGAGCGCCTTCATGCTGACCTCGGCGCCGCGCAGGGTCAGCGTCGACGCCATGATGATCTTCACCGCCGGATCGATCGCGATCAGCTTGGGGATGGCGGTCAGCCCGTCCATCACCGGCATCTCGATGTCGAGCACGATGACGTCGATGCCCTGACGGGACAGCGCGTTGAGGGCCATCTGGCCGTCACCGACCGACGCCACGACGCGCAGTTCGGGGTCGCCCTCCAACGCGCGAGAAAGCAGTCCACGGATGACCGCACTGTCATCGACCACCATCACCCGATGGGGGTCGTCCACACCCGCCGCCTTGACGGCGGCTTTGCCCGGAATTTCGCTCATGCTCCTCCGGGCCTCAGATCAAGCCGATCTGGGCGAATTTGGTCTGGATGATATCGCTGTCGAAGGGCTTCATGATGTACTCGTTCGCCCCGGCGCTCAGCGCTTCCTGAATGTGGGCAAGATCGTTCTCGGTGGTGCAGAAGACGACCTTGGGCTGATCGCCGCCCGACATCTTGCGCAGCCGCCGGAGGAAGTCGATCCCGTTCATGACGGGCATATTCCAATCCAGCAGGACCGCGTTCGGCATTTCCCGCGCGCAGGCTTCCATCGCCTGCTTGCCGTCCTCGGCCTCGGAACAGGTGAAGTGCAGCTCCTCCAGGATCTTTCGCGCCACCTTGCGGACAACGCGGCTGTCATCGACGACAAGACAGGATTTCATACGAGACCTCGGCTAGGGCGCAGGTTCTGGGTGCTGGTACTGAGCGACGCTCCGGCGGGGAACCAGGTCCCCGCCGGAGCGTCGTCCCAGGACTACACGGCCTCCAGATTGGCGAAATTCAACAGCCGGGACACGTCCAGCACCACCAGCAGCGTCCCGTTCAGGCGGTAGATGCCGGTCGATAGCTCGCGCCACCGGACATCCAGGGTTGACGGGTTGCGCTCGAAATCGTCCGACGACAGGCTCAGCACCTCACCGACGCCATCGACCATCAGGCTGTAAAGCTCGCCCCGGAGATCGACCACGATGCTCATGCCCGGCTTTTCCTTGGGCCGGGCCGGAAGGCCCAGCCGCAGGCGGACGTCGATCGCCGTGACGATCCGGCCGCGCAGGTTCAGCGAACCCGCGACTTCCGGCGGCGCCAGCGGGATACGGGTGATCCGCTGGTTGCCGAGCACGTCCTGAACCTGGAGCACCGGGATCCCGAACAATTGGTCCGAGATCATCATGGTGACGAAATCTTCGTTCGCATTGACCGAGAAGTCGTCGAACTTGGTCTTCTTTGCCGGCAGGTTGGCGGTCATGCGGCACCTTTGGTCTCGGAGAGGGTCTGCGACAGCGTGAACAGAAGGGCGTCACGGTCGAACTTGGCGACATAGTCGGTGAAACCGGCCTGACGGCCGCGGTCCAGGTCGCGGGGCGATGCGTGGCTGCTGAGCGCCACCAGCGGGGTGGCGTGCCAGCGGGTATCGCCGCGGATCGCCTGGGCGAACTCGAAGCCGCTCATGCCCGGCATCTCGATGTCGCTGACGATGACGTCGAAGTCCTCGCCCGCTTCGCACAGGGTCAGCGCCTCGTCGGCGCTCTGCACCGTGGTTACCTGATAACCGGCCACGGTCAGCAGCGGGGTCAGCAGATTGCGGAAGAACGGACTGTCGTCGACCAGCAGGACCCGGTGCGCCTTCTCCTCCTCGTAGGCCTCGCGGGCCGACGAGCCGAACCAGTCGCCATAAGCCTGGGTCAGGAAGAAGCCGGCGTCGATCAGGTCGGTTGCCTTGCCGGCGATGATCGCACTGCCCATCATACCCGGCCGCTCGGCGGCCAGTTCGACTTGCAGGCGGTCCTCGACGATGTCGACGATCTCGTCGACGATCAGGCCCATCGAGCGGTCGCCGTCGGCGAACACCAGGACCGGCTGGCGGCCTTCGCGCTTGAACTCCCAGCCGCTGTCGATCGGCACCAGCGGCATCAGCTTGCCGCGGTACTGGACCACCGGCATGCCGTTGCTGAGCTCGACCGTGCTGAGATCGACGTCTTCCAGGCGGGCGACCAGCGAGAGCGGGACCGCCTTGGGGCCGGCGCCGCCGGCACGGAACAGCAGCAGGGCCATCTTGTCGTCCTGGCGGGTGGCGTGGGCCACGGCGGTATCGGTCGCGGCGGCGTCGCCGACGGCCAGTTCGCCCGACGAGGCGGCGGCGATGCCGTTGGGATCCAGGATCATGATGACGCTGCCGTCGCCCAGGATCGTGTTGCCCGAGAACATCTCGATGTGGCGCAGGATCGGAGCCACCGGCTTGACGACGATTTCCTCGGTGTCGAACACGCGGTCGACGATGATGCCGAAGGTGTAGGTGCCGACCTGGGTGACGACGATGAAGGTTTCGGTGTCGTCATGGGCCGGCCCGTCCAGCCGCAGCAGGCGTTGCAGCGATACCAGCGGCAGCAGGCGGTTGCGCAGACGCAGGACCGGGGTGCCGTTGATCCGCTCGATCGTGTGCTCGCTGTCGGCGGCGGCGCGGACCAGCTCGACGACGCTGATCTGCGGGATGGCGAACCGTTCGGTGGCGCATTCCACGATCAGGGCCGAGACGATCGCCAGGGTCAGCGGGATCTTGATGATGAAGGTCGACCCGCGTCCGTAGGTCGACTTCATCTCGATCGTGCCGCCGATCTTCTCGATGTTGGTCTTCACCACGTCCATGCCGACGCCGCGTCCGGAGACGCTGGTGACCTTGGCGGCGGTCGAGAAGCCGGGCTTCATGATGAAGGCCTGGATCTGACTGTCCGACATGGCGGCCAGTTCGGCTTCCGACGCCAGCCCGTTCTGTAGGGCCTTCTGCTTGATCCGGTCGATGTTGAGGCCGCGTCCGTCGTCCGCGATCTCGATGATGATGTGGCCGCCCTCGTGGTAGGCGTTCAGCGTCACCCGGCCGGTCTCGGTCTTGCCGGAGCGCAGGCGCTCGACCGGTGTTTCCAGGCCGTGGTCGGCGGAGTTGCGGACCATGTGGGTCAGCGGGTCCTTGATCAGTTCAAGCACCTGCCGGTCCAGCTCGGTATCGGCGCCGAGCATCTGGAGGTCGATCTTCTTGCCCAGTTCATGCGCCAGGTCGCGCACCAGCCGGGGCAGCTTGGCCCAGGCGTTGCCGATCGGCTGCATGCGCGTCTTCATGACGCCTTCCTGCAATTCCGACGTGACGTGGTTGAGTCGCTGGAGCGGAGCCGCGAACTCGCTGTCCTTCTGGCTGCGCAGGATCTGGAGGAGCTGGTTGCGGGTCAGCACCAGTTCCGAGACCATGGTCATCAAGTTTTCGAGCAGATCGACGTTGACCCGGATGGTCTGGGCCGCGACCGCGGATTCCTTGTTGCCGGCGTCGCGGGTCTCGTCCGCGGTGAAGCCGGCGCTCGCCGCCGGGGCGGGAGCCGCCGCCGGAGATGCCGCGACCGGAGCCTGCTCGTGGACGACCAGTTCCTTGGCGGCGATGGTCGCGGGCACTTCCGGCGCGCTGGCGGCGGGCGCCGCGGGAACCGAGGCGGCCGGGGGCGGAGGAGGCGCTGCGGCGGGGACCGGAACGGCGGCTGCCGGTTCCCGCGCCGCGGGAACGGGTTCGAACACGAAGTCGGGTTCCGGAGCGGCGGCGGCCGGTGCGGCCGGAGCCGGAGCCGCGGGAGCAGCGGCGGGAGCCGCCGGTACGTCGCGCCCTTCGGCGATGGCGTTCAGTCGGGAAATCAGGCCGCTGTCGTCGCCGGGCGGCTCCGCCTCGGTCGCTTCCAGCACGGAGAGGATCAGCTTGATGGTATCAAGCGATTCCAGGATGGCCGAGACAGCCTGGGGGGAAACCTGCAACTCACCATCGCGGAACTTGCCCAGCACGTTCTCCGACGCGTGAGCGACATGCTCGAGGCGAGGGAGACCGAGGAAACCGCAGGTCCCTTTGATCGTATGGACCAGCCGGAAAATGTTGCTGAGCAGTTCGGGGTTATTCGGGTTTTGCTCCAGCCGGACCAGTTCCACGTCGAGAACCGACAGATTCTCCGACGTTTCGGTCAAAAATTCGCTGAGCAGATCATCCATGACGATATTTCCCACGCCGTTTTTGGGCTTGTCGCTTTGCCATCCGAGCCCATGAATGCACGACGCCATGCCGGCAGGCGTTCACTCCGGGACCCTTTCAGCGTGCCAAACACTGATTAAAACAATCTTACTCTAGCATTTTAGAAAAAGGCCTAAGACGAGCGATATACCCGAGCGCACGACATATGACAATGCGTGTGAAGAAGGCATGATTCGGACGTCGCCGGATCATTCATTCGGAGACTATTTAAAAAAACGGATTTTTTTGATTCAACTGCGCAAGCTGAACGCGAAGGAATCAGGGGCTTCCCGAAAGGTAGTCAATGTGAGGTTGACGTGCCGGGCGAAGCATCCGGTCACGTAGGCGTGAACCGTGCGCGGCGTCAGGCTCTCGACAGCGATATCGCCGGACAGGGCCTGCATGGTTTCGGCCTTCAGTCCGGCGTTGCGCCCGGCGGCGGTCACCAGCGGGTGACCGTCAGGGTCGGGACCGACCACGATCCTGCCGCCATAGGCCAGTGCTTCCTCCGCCAGAATCGCGAGGTTGAGCAGCACCTTGCCGGTGCCCGATAGCAGCTGGCCGCTTTGGTCCAGCCGGCCGGACGGCCACTCCAGCTTGATCTTTCCGCCGGCGAAGTAGGCTTCCGCGGCCTGAGCCGCTTCATCGAGGCCGGCCCGGTCGCCGCCGGCCGCCCCATAGGCTAGCCGCAGCAGGCGCAGACGCCGCGATGCCTGATCGGCGCTGTGGGCGATCAGTCCGATCGCCTCGTCCGCCATCTCGGCGCCCATCTCCTCGATCAGCTCGACGCCGTTGTTGATAGCACCCACCGGGCTGACCAGCTCGTGGCACAATCTGGAGCACAGTAACTCGACCACGCGGATATCAAGATCGGTCTTCATGTCGCTTGGTCGATCCCTGCTGTCAAATTCTCGCACAGACTGTTTTAACCTATCATGGTACGGATTGGTTCTGCTCGCAAAAGATTGTCCATGCGGCAGCCGATCCCTGGAAAAGATATACCGGAAGCTACAATGGCAGGAGGCAGGGTTTGAACGACCCGTTCATCGTTCCGGGCGCGATCGTCCGCCATCCCGGCCAGCCCGACTGGGGCCTCGGCCAAGTCCAGTCGGCCATAGGCACCCGCGTCACCGTCAACTTCGAACATGCCGGCAAGGTCGTGATCAACGCCGCCGTCATCTCCCTGTCCGTGGTCGATCCGGAAACCGATCTGGCCTAAAAGCAATACCGTTGAATAGGATTTTATAAAAATGAAAGACTCACAGCGGGTTTCAATGTCTTTGAAGTAGGTGGAAATGCGCGGCGCGGCGGAGGGTGCGCGTATCCGCGCACTGAACGCGGCCG
>NZ_JCACHA010000901.1:0-7664 GCF_059503625.1 Skermanella sp. | reverse complement strand
CAGCAGCATGTTCTACGACGCCCGCGACTACCGCCGCCGGTTCCCCGACGGCCGCATCGGCTCCAATCCGGGCCTCGCCGCGCCGGAGCATGGCAAGCGCCTGTACGATGCGGCGGTGGCCGCCCTCGCCGACAAGTACTGCGCCTTCGTCAACGAGGAGTGATAAGCGACCCGCTCAGACGGGCTTGCCAGTGTGCTGCTCGTGGTAGCGGCGTTCCATCGCGTCCCACAGGGTGACCTCGAGCTGGACTTGGTCCAGCTTGTTGATCTCCTGGATGCCGGTCGGGGAGGTCACGTTGATTTCGGTCAGGTAGTCGCCGATCACGTCGATTCCGACGAAGACCAGCCCCTTTTCCCGCAGCGTCGGCCCGATCGCGGCGCAGATGTCGCGCTCTCGGCTGGTCAGCGTGGTCTTTTGGGCGCCGCCGCCGGCGTGGAAGTTGGCCCGCGCTTCGCCGCTGACGGGAATGCGGCTGACGGCTCCGCCCGGTTCGCCATCGATCAGGATGATCCGCTTGTCGCCCTGCCGGATCTCCGGCAGGTATTTCTGGATGATCACCGGCTCGCGGTAGAGCTGGGTGAACATCTCCAGCAGCGATCCAAGGTTCTCGTCGTCCGGCTTCAGGTGGAACACGCCGGCCCCGCCATTACCGAAAAGCGGCTTGACGATGATGTCCTTGTACTCGGCCCGGAACGACAGGACCTCCGCCTTGTCGCTGGTTATCAGCGTCGGCGGCATCAGGTCGGGGAAGTGGGTGACGAACAGCTTCTCCGGCGCGTTCCGGACATGGACCGGATCGTTGACGACCAGGGTGCTGGCCTGGATGTGCTCCAGCAGGTGGGTCGCCGTGATATAGGCCATGTCGAACGGCGGGTCCTGACGCATCAGGACGAGGTCCATGGTCGCCAGATCGATCGTCTGCTCCGAACCGAAGCTGAAGTGGTTGCCGTACTCCCGGCGGACTTCCAGGGGTCGTACGCGCGCGTACAGCCGGCCGTTCCGGAAGCTGAGGTGCTGCGGCAGGTAGTGGAACAGCGCGTGCCCGCGCCGCTGTCCTTCCAGCGCCATCATGAAGGTGCTGTCGGCATCGATGTTGATGCTCTCGATGGGGTCCATCTGGATGGCGACGGCGAGGCTCATCGGGGTACACTCCGCGGGTCAGCAAGGCTGAGGATATTGAAAACGGTCGGAAGTCAGTTCAGGCGGGTCTTGAGCTGCTGGATCAGCAGGGCCGTCTGGTGGCGCAGCAGATCGTTGCCGCCCAGCGTCATGAAGGTCTCCAGGGCGCCGACCGCTGCGTTCAGGTTGCCGATATGGGCATTCAGCAGGCCCGCTTCACGCCACAGCATCGCCTCTTCCGGTGCGAACAGCAGCATTCCGTCAAGGATCTCGACCGCCTTGTCCACCCGGTCCGCCTTCATGAACCTGAGCTTCAGGTTGTTCTGAAGGCGCAGCAGGATATCGCGGTTGCCGACTGTGGCGTAGTATTCCGGCGTCAGCTCCGCATCGGCCCCGGCCGCCACCTTCAGCAGGTCGCGCAACTCCATCACGGAGCGCGTCTGGCCCTGGTTGAACGGGTCGATGATGATCCGTTCGCCGGCATATTCCAGCCTGACCAGGAAGTGGCCGGGGAAGTTGAGGCCGCTGATGCTCCATCCATGCGCGCGGGCGGTCTGGATGAACAGGATGCCGAGCGCGACCGGCAGGCCCTTCTTCCGGTCGATCACCTGCATCATGTTGGCGTTCTGGATGTCGTCGTAGGTGAGCGTATCGCCCTCGTAGCCATGGCGTCCGACCAGGACGTCCTGCAAGGCGGTGACGCGGCCTTCCAGTGTATCCGCATCGGGAGGGTTCAACTCCCCGACCTGTTCCGCCAGCAGCGAAAGATGGTCGCGGTAACGCTGGAGCGATACGTCGGGATGGTCAAGTGCCGCCAGCGCCAGGGCCGCTTCGGCCAGATCGATGTCTTCGTCCGGCTGAGTTCCGATGTGGCGCAGGAGGTCTTTTGCTTCCAGGCGGCTGATCACGGGTCTTGTTCTCGCTCCGTCCGAGGTCGGTTACCGATGATTAAGGTGGATATGATGATCAAGGCGGACATAGAGCATATTCCAGCCAAGGTCGACAACCTTATGCCGCAAGCGGCGAAGCCGGCCCCGGCTCAAAGGCAGCCTTCCCGCCATGCATCCACCAGATGGCTCGGCCAGCGGCGGGGCGTCACCAGCATCATGTCGAAGCGCACGGGCAGGCCGGTCAGGTCGGGGTGCCGGGCGACGAAGGCCGCCGCAGCGTGTTCCAGCCGCTGACGCTGCCGGGCCGACAGGGCGCAATTCGCCGCCTCCAGCGTATTCCGGGCCTTGACCTCGACGATGACCACGGTGCCGCCGCGCTTGGCCACGATGTCGATCTCCCCCTGGTGGCAGCGCCAGCCCTGCGCCAGGATGCGGTAACCCTTCAGCCGCAACGCCAGCCGGCACAGCGCTTCCGACCAGCGTCCGCGCCGCCAGGCCTTGAGGCGCCTTGAGTCCGCCGGCCTCGGCCTGCCCGTCCTGACCTTTACCGCCCTTGCCTTAACCGCCCCCGCCTTAACCGCCATCGTCTTCACCGTCGGGCGGAGGAGCGTCGGCGGCGGCCCGTCCCAGTTCGAGCGCCCGTGCATAGACCTGACGGCGCGGCCAGCCGGTTTCGGCCGCCACCTCCGACGCCGCATCGCGGACACTCATGCGCGCCATCGCCGCCGCCAGGGCGCGGTCCACGGCGGCCTCGTCCACGGCGCCCGACCCCTCGGCAGGGGGACCGACCACGACGACGATCTCGCCCTTGGGCGGGCCTTGCTGGGTGTAGTGGGCGGCGAGGGTGGCGAGATCGCCCCGGCGGACTTCCTCGAAATACTTGGTCAATTCCCGGGCAACGGCGGCCTCCCGGTTGCCAAGCACCGCGTGAAGGTCGGTCAGCATGGCGGCCAGCCGCTCCTTCGACTCGAAGAAGATCAGCGTCGCCTTCAAGCCCATCAGCTCATGGGCGGCCGAGCGCCGAGCCGCCGATTTCGGCGGCAGGAAGCCGGCGAACAGGAACCGGTCGCTCGGCAGGCCCGACAGCACCAGCGCCGTCACCGGCGCGCAGGCGCCGGGCAGGGTGGTGACCGGCAGTCCGGCTGCGACGCATTCCCGCACCAGCTTGTAGCCGGGATCGGAGATCAGCGGCGTGCCGGCGTCGGAAACCAGGGCGATGGTTTCGCCGGCGCCCAGCCGCTCCAGCAGGATGGGGCGCATTTTCGCGGCATTGTGTTCGTGGTATGAGATCATCGGCGTGCCGATGCCGTGCGCCGACAGCAGCTTGCGGGTGACGCGCGTGTCCTCGCAGGCAATGGCGTCGGCGGCTCGCAACACGCCAAGGGCTCGTAGCGTTATATCGGCTGCGTTTCCGATTGGAGTGGCGACAAGGTAAAGCCCCGGGTCCGGTTTACTTGCGACCTCGGCTTGGGTACCTTCCTCGCTCTCGCCTGCCCGTATCGAATTGGAGTCTGTCGGTGACACGTTTGGCGACTTTCCCGGATGTATTGAAGCCGGTTCGGCTGGCGGTCGGCCTGCTCGCGCTGGCCGCCTGTGCGCCCACCGTAAGACCTGAACCGCCGCAGGCGCAAGCTCCGGCACCCGGTCCCATCATTTCCGAACAGCTCGAGCCGCTGGCTCCCGTCGACCGGACGGTCAAGGTGGCGCTGCTGGTGCCGCTGACCGGCAATGCAGCGGACCTGGGGCAGGGCATGCTGGATGCCGCCCAGCTCGCCCTGTTCGACCTTGGCGACGACCACTTCCAGCTTATCCCGCGCGATACCAAGGGAACGCCGGGCGGCGCTACCGAAGCCGCGCGCGCGGCCATCGCCGAAGGCGCCCAGCTTATCCTGGGACCGCTGTACTCGTCCTCCGTGGGCGCGGTCCGGCTGGCGGTGCAGGGCGCCAGACTCAGCATGATCTCGTTCTCCAACGACCAGAGCCAGGCCGGCAGCGGCGTCTGGACGATCGGCTTTTCGCCCGACGACCAGGTCCGCCGGGTTGTTTCATACGCCAAGTCGCAGGGCGTCAACCGGATCGGCGCCATGGTGCCCCGCAACGCTTATGGCGAAGTCGTCAGCACCGCGCTGAACGACGCCGCCCGCAAGGTGGGCGCCCGCGTCGTCCGGACGGAACGCTACGACGCCGCCAACACCGACTTCTCGGCCGTGGTGCAGGCGCTGGCTTCGGGCGGACCAGGCAGCCTGGACGCCGTCATGATGACCGAAGGCGGGCCGAAGCTGCGTAGCGCCGCCTCGCTGCTGCCGGCCTTCCAGATCGATCCGGCGCAGGTCCGGCTGCTCGGCACGGCCAACATGGACGATCCCACGCTGGGGACCGAGCCGGCCCTGGTCGGCGGCTGGTACGCAGCACCCGATCCGTCCGCCCGCCGCGACTTCGAACAGCGGTTCGAGTCCGTGTATGGCCGCCGTCCGCCGCGTCTCGCGACGCTGGCCTACGATGCGGCGGCATTGGCCGCCGTCCTGGCCCGCAGCGGCGGTCCCGCCCCGTTCGATCCGATGGCGCTGACCAACCCCAACGGCTTTGCCGGCGTCGACGGCATCTTCCGCCTGCGGCCCGAGGGTCTGGTGGAACGCGGCCTGTCCGTGATGGAAATAACCCCCAGCGGCAACCGCGTCATCGATCCTGCTCCCAGCAGCTTCCAGGCTTTTGGTTTCTAGGGCACATTCGTAATTCGTAGGCCGGTGTAGAGCGAAGCGGCACCCGACATCGACGCGCCGGCTTGTCGGGTGCCGCTTCGCTCTACACCGACCTACGGCTCTACGGCTGGCGATCAGGCCGGCAGCAACTGCGCCAGCAGCCCGTTCAGCCGTTGCCGGCCCGCCGCCGTCGCCCGCAGGCGTTCCGCCGTCAGCTCGACGAAACCGCCATCCTGCATCCGGCGGAGGCCTGCCGGATCGAGCGCCTGATCGGCGCTCAGCCCGGTTTCCCGGTATAGATGGTCCAGTGCAACGCCTTCGCGCAGCCGCAGCCCCATCATCAGCAACTCGATCAGCCGCTCTGGTGCCGCCACTTCCTCGGACGCGTGGCCGCCGTGGCCGTTGCGGGCGACCAGATCCAGCCATGCTTCCGGCGCGCGATGGGCGCGGGTCGCGTATTTCGTGCCGTCCAGCGTCAGCCGGCCATGGGCGCCGGGACCGATGCCGACATAGTCACCGTAGCGCCAATAGGTCAGGTTGTGCCGAGACTCCTCGCCCGGCCGGGCATGGTTGGATATCTCGTAGGCCGGCAGCCCAGCACTTTCCAGCACAGCCTGCGTCGCCTCATAGAGGTCGCCGGCCAGCTCGTCGTCGGGGATGGCGAAGGCACCCCTGCTGTGCAGGGTGTGGAACTGCGTCCCTTCCTCGATCGTGAGCTGGTAGACCGAGAGGTGCCCGACCGCATGGTCCAGCGCTCGCCGCAGCTCGTTCTCCCAGTCGGCGACCGACTGGCCGGGGCGGGCGTAGATCAGGTCGAACGAGAAGCGGTCGAAATGCCGGGCCGCCAGCCCGATGGCGCCCAGCGCTTCCGACGCGCTGTGGGCACGCCCCAGGAACTTCAGCGAGGCGTCGTCCAGCGCCTGGATGCCGAGCGATACCCGGTTGACCCCGGCGGCGCGGAACCCGGCGAAGCGTCCGGCTTCGACCGAGGTCGGGTTGGCTTCCAGCGTGATCTCCAGCCCCGGCGTCAGCGCCCAGTGCCGTCCGATCCGCTCGATCAAGGCGGAGACCGTCGCCGGCTCCATCAGGGACGGCGTGCCGCCGCCGAAGAAGATCGAGGTGACGGTACGTCCCGGCGTCAGGGCCGCGTAGTGGTCCAGCTCCGCCAGCAGGGCATCCCGCCAGAGGGCATGATCGACGCCGGCGCGGACATGGCTGTTGAAGTCGCAGTACGGGCATTTGGCCAGACAGAACGGCCAGTGGACATAGATCCCGAACCCCGGTCCTTTATCTATCGGCGCCATCAGGCGAAACACCGCTCCACGAGCTGCCGGAACGCGTCGGCGCGGTGGCTGATCCTGTGCTTTTCGGCAGGGTCCATCTCGCCGAAGGTGACTTCGTAACCGTCGGGAACGAACATCGGATCGTACCCGAAACCATTGGCGCCCCGCGCCGGCCATGCCAGCTTGCCGTAGACCCGGCCCTCGACCGACTCGCAGTGGCCGTCCGGCCATGCCAGCGTCAGCGCGCTGACGAAATACGCCGTCCGGTCGCCGTCGCCCAGTTCCCGGTTGACCCGTTCCATCGCGGCGGCGAAGTCCTTGTCAGGTCCGGCCCAGCGGGCGGAATAGATCCCCGGCTGCCCGCCTATCCCCGGCACCACCAGACCGCTGTCGTCGGACAGGGCGATCAGCCCGCACGCGGTTGCGGCGGCGCGGGCCTTCAGTTCGGCATTGGCGATGAAGGTATCGCCGGTTTCTTCCGGCTCCGGCAGGTCAAGCTCCGCCGCAGAACGGAAAGCCGCCACATAGGGGCCGAGCAGGGCCGCGATCTCGCGGACCTTGCCCTTGTTGTGGCTGGCGACAACCAGCGTGTCGCCGTCGAACTTCCTGGTCATTCGAACTCCCAGTTCAATTCCGCCCAAGTCGATCCCGCCGGCCCAGCCGACTCAAAGCCCCAGCGCCGCCTTCTGCAAGGCGGTCAGCTCCGCGATCCCCTTCTGCGCCAGCGCCAGTAGTTCCAGGAACTGCTCCTGGCTGAACGGCTTCTCTTCCGCCGTGCCCTGGACTTCCACGATGCCGCCGCTGCCGGTCAGCACGAAGTTGGTATCGGCTTGCGCTGTCGAATCCTCGGCATAGTCGAGGTCGAGCACCGCCGCACCCTGGAAGATGCCGGCCGAAATCCCGGCTACCGAGTCGGTCAGCGGCACCGCCTTCAGCTTGCCGATCTTGACGAGGTGCTGGAACGCCAGATGGAGCGCCACGTAGCTGCCGGTGATGGCTGCCGTGCGGGTGCCGCCATCGGCCTGGATCACGTCGCAGTCCACTTTGATCTGCAACTCGCCCATGCCCTGGCGATGGGTGACCGCACGCAGCGAACGGCCGATAAGACGTTGAATCTCCTGGGTGCGGCCGGATTGCTTACCCTTGGCGGCCTCGCGGTCGGTGCGGGTATTGGTCGAGCGCGGCAGCATGCCGTACTCCGCGGTCACCCAGCCGAGACCGGTGTGGCGCAGGAACGGCGGGACGCGATCGTCGACGCTGGCCGTGCAAAGCACGTGGGTATCGCCGAAACGGACAAGGCACGAGCCCTCGGCATGTTTCGAGAAGCCGGGTTCCAGGCTGATCTGACGCAGCGCGTCTGGTTGGCGGCCGGAGGGACGCATGGTGCTGAAATCCGTCAATGGGTTGAACGCGGTGGGCCAAGCTAGCGGGTCGGGACCCGCCAGTCCAGCCCGCACACCGCCGTAGTGTGCTCCGTCGCGCCGTTGATTCGCCCGAATGCCTTGACTACATTGGGTGTTCGGCCACACGGGCCGGCAGCAACCGGCTGGGGGGCCGCCACATCGTGCCGTCTGCTTTGTCGAAGCACAGATGATCAGCGAACTGAACCAGCGCTCGCGTGACATTTTCCGCACCATCGTCGACGCCTACGTGGAAACGGGCGAGCCGATCG
>NZ_JCACHA010000900.1:0-7669 GCF_059503625.1 Skermanella sp. | reverse complement strand
CGGGATCTAGCTGGTCCGCTCACGTGCTCGAAGTATCGCCGCCAGTGGAAGGACGGCTCGCGACGACTTCGTCGATCAGACCGAAGCTTTTGGCTTCCTCGGGAGACATGAATTTGTCGCGCTCCATGGCCGCCTCGATCACGTCCAGAGTCTGGCCGGTGTGCCGCGCGTAGATATCGTTGAGGCGCGACCGAAGCTTCAGGATTTCCTGAGCCTGGATTTCGATGTCGGCAGCCTGGCCCTGGGCACCGCCGGACGGCTGATGAACCATGATCCGGCTGTTGGGAAGCGAGAATCGCTTGCCCGGCGCGCCGGCGGTCATCAGGAGCGAGCCCATGCTGGCGGCCTGACCGATGCAGACGGTCGAAACCGGCGGCCGGATGTACTGCATGGTGTCGTAGATCGCGAGACCCGACGTGACGTAGCCGCCCGGTGAGTTGATGTAGAAGGAGATGTCCTTGTTGGGATTCTCCGACTCCAGGAACAAGAGCTGCGCGCAGATCAGGCTGGCCACGCCGTCATTGACCGGGCCGATCAGGAAAATGATGCGCTCCTTCAAGAGGCGCGAATAGATGTCGAACGCGCGCTCGCCACGATTGGTCTGTTCGATGACCATCGGAACCAGAGCGTTCATCCGCGGCTCGAAATCGTACATGCTTTTCGACTCTCCCGTTCCCCATGTGCCGACCGCACCGCCTCAGGCGGCGTGATGGGCTTTGATCCTTGCGGCGGCCTGCCGGAGAATTCCGGCGGTACCGCCTTACGGTCCGGATCAGGCCTGGGCCGTACCTTCGGCTTTGGCTGTACCGTCAGCCTCGGCCGTACCTTCGGCTTCGTCCGGATCGCGCACCAGTTCCTCGACCGATACGGTCTTCTCATCTACCTTAGCGAGTTCAAGGATGAAGTCGATGACCTTATCTTCGAACAGGGGCGCCCGGATGTTGTCGATCGCCCGCGGCGTATTGCGGAAGAACTCGAACACCTCGCGCTCCTGACCCGGATAACGCTGAGCTTCGGCGACCAGCGCCTTGTTCAGCTCGTCCTGGGTCACCTGAATATTGTTGCGCCGACCCACTTCTGAAAGGAGCAGGCCCAACCGAACGCGACGTTCGGCGATGGAGCGATACTCGGCCCGAAGCTCGTCCTCGCTCTTGCCGGCCTCTTCGGCATCGGGACCCCCGCGCTTCAGTTCTTCCTGAAGCCGGTTCCAGATGGTCTCGAACTCGATGTCGACCATGCCGGGAGGCACGTCGAAGCTGTGGGTTTCCGCCAGCTTGTCGAGCAGGGTCCGCTTCACCCGGCTACGCGAGATGCCCGCGTAATCCTGGCCGATTCGGTCCTTGATCATCTGCTTCAAGGCAGCGAGGTCTTCGGCGCCGAACTTCTTGGCGAATTCGTCGTCGATGACGGCCGGAGCCGTCTCGCGGATCTCCTTGACGTCGACCTCGAACACGGCCTCCTTGCCCTGGAACTCGGCGGCGCCGTAGTTCTCGGGGAAGGTCACCGTGATGGTGCGGTGATCGCCCGGCTTGCTGCCGACCAGCTGCTCTTCGAAGGTGCCGACGAAGCTGTTGCTGCCCAGCTCGAGCTGGTGATCCTTGGCATCCATGCCCGGCTTCGCTTCCCCGTCGAGGGTGCCGGCGAAGTCGATGACCAGGATGTCGCCGGTGCGGGCTTCCCGCTCCTCGGCGATGGGCTGGCTGTCTCGGCTGCTCTTCGACAGACGCTCAAGCGTCTCGTCGACCTGCTTGTCGTCCACTTCGGCGACGACTCGCTCCAGCTCGATCGTGGAGAAATCGACAGGCTCGATGTCGGGCAGCAGTTCGACCGCAAGATCGTATTCCAGGTTGCCGCCCTCTTCGAACGAGGTGACCTGGATCTTGGGCTGAAGCGCCGGACGGAGACCACGCTCGTCGATCGCCTTCTGGGAGCTGTCGTTGACGGCGCGCTCCAGCACCTCTCCCATGACCGACTGGGCATAGCGCTGCTTCACGATCGGAAGCGGCACCTTGCCGGGGCGGAAGCCCGGCAGCCTTACGGTCCTGCTCAGCTCCTGGAGCCGGCTGTTGACCTGAGTCTCGATCTCCTGGGCGGGGATGACGACCTTGTATTCACGCTTGAGGCCGTCGGCGCTCGTCTCGGTAATCTGCATTGGACTGGAAGCCTGTTTCGTTGGCGACCGGTGCGGCCGGTCGCGGCTTGAGAACCTCGGGTACGGCTGACCTTATGGTGCGGGCGAAGGGACTCGAACCCCCACGACTTCCGTCACTGGAACCTAAATCCAGCGCGTCTACCAATTCCGCCACGCCCGCACAGGCAGCCCCGCGCAGGCGATTTAAGTCACCCGCCCGCCGGGTTCGCCTCTATAGCACACCGATTTCTGGACAAACAGGCTAAATGGACAAGTTGCGAGAACCGGCCTGAACGCGGCTATCACCCGCGAGCCTGGCTCAAGCGCAGTAGCCCGGCATTTACGCCAGGACCCGCTCGCTGAAGAGTTCGGTGAAGGAACTGAGCGCCAGGGTGCGCAATTCGTCCGCCGTATCGACCCTCTCGTAGTGGACGCTGAAGCGGACATGAGTGATGCCGACACTGTCTTTGGACACTGCGAGCACCCGCGCGGTTTCCACGGACTTGCCGCGGGTGGTCCGCCGATACACCGATCCTTCAGTGATGTCTGCCGGAGCCTTCTGCCGTCTCAAGAACATGTATGCCGTCCCGCGCTGGCTTGGTTAATGTCAGTGGGATCAAGACTAGCCAGCGGCTGTTTATGAACAGTTAAAGGCAGTTAAACGCATTTTATGTAAAAAGCCGGCAGTTTATCCTGTGCTTTTCAGATGCGCGCGCACCTGCGAGGAGGTGCTGATTTTACCATCCCCGGTATAAGCCTCGTGGTTGGCCTCGATATGGGTCAGCTTATACCGGTAATTGATCATCACTCCGGCTGACTGCCGCAAGCCATTGTCGGACGTATCGGCCAGCCAGTTCAGCCGCTCCATGCGGGCGCCGTTGGACAGGTGGAAATGGGCGACCGGATCGCGGGCACGCTTACCCGACTTCACGTCGACCAGATATGTGGCGCCAAGCCGCAGCAGGATTGGCTTGAGGACCTTGAGCGCAGCATCGTCGCGGTGCCATCCAGGCCGGTCCAGCAGTGCCTGAAGGCCGTCGTGAGGCTCCGGCAGGACGTTGCCGGGATCGGCGAAAAGCTCGGCGATACGGTTTCGCTCGGACGCAGTCAATGCACCCTCTCCGCCGCTTTCCCGGTCAAGCTCCGCATCTAGCCAGCGCCTGAAACCGGGAATCGGAGACAGCGTCGCGAAGTTCTTGAGGTTCGGGAACTCGGCCGCAAGACTGTCTACGACGCGCTTGATCAGGAAATTGCCGAAACTGATGCCGGCCAGTCCCTTCTGGGCATTCGAGATCGAATAGAAGATGGCGGTATCCGCCGTCTGCGGGTCCTGTACGGGGGCCGCCTCGTCCAGCAGGGTCTGGACGTTGCCGGACATGCCGGTCACCAGCGCCACCTCGACGAATATCAGGGGTTCGTCCGGCATCCTCGGATGGAAGAAGGCGAAGCAACGGCGGTCCGAGTCGAGCCGGTCCTTCAGGTCCTGCCAGCCGCGGATCGCGTGGACCGCCTCATAAGCGATCAGCTTTTCCAAGAGCGACGCGGGACTGTCCCAGGTGATCCGGCGCAACTCCAGGAAACCGACGTCGAACCAGTTCTTCAACAGTGACTTCAGGTCGGCTTCGAGCGCCGACAGCAGCGGATCGCCACGCGACCACTCCAGCAGTTGCGCCCGCATGTCCACCAGGAACTTTATGCCCTCGGGCAGACCGTTGAACTGGGTCAGCAACCTCATCCGGCCCGGTTCGAGCGCACTCCGCAGCGCCCGCTCGGCATCGCCGCGCGATGCCGGATCACCGGCCTGGTGGAACACGTCGACCGCCCGGTCCACGGTAGCGCGGTCCACGTCGAAATCGCGGGCCAGCACGTGGAGGAAGTTGCGCCGGCCCGTCGAGTCGAGGCCGAGATACGTCCGGCCCAGCTCCGCGGCGCGCGCTCGGGCGCTGACTTCGCCGCCGCGCCCTTCCAGGCAGGCCTGCATCTGAAGACGGAGCCGGTCGGCATCCTCGCGCGGCAGATGGGGACGTGGCGTAGCACCGACCGCCTCGCGGGAAAAAGCGGCGATATCCCGCCACGCCGTCCGCAGGTTCTCGATGGTACGGTCGAACAGCGACGGCGCCGCCTGCTCTTCGATGGAAGTCGGTAACTGGGTCATGCCGCTGATTTTGAAAGAGTCGTGCCGTACGGATCAAGGGTAAACGAAAGCGTCGCAACCATCTTCACGGGACCGTCACGAAGCCTTCCGCCAAGTCTCGCAACACTCCCGGCAAAACCTCCGCAATGTCCTCCGCGATCAGCCCATGGCCGAATCTCGTGGCTGCCTCGCCATGAAGCCATGCGGCAGCGGCAGCGGCATGGAACGTCGGCATGCCCTGCGCGATCAAGCCCAACGCCAAGCCCGCCAGGACGTCACCCGCCCCAGCCGTCGCCAGCCAAGGCGGGGCATTTCCGTTGATCGCGGCGACGCCGTCCGGCCGCGCGATCACGGTATCCGGCCCTTTCAGCAGCACGATCGCCCCGGCGCGACCGGCGGCGGCGCGGGCCTGCGACAGTCTGTCGCCTTCGATGCCGAACAGTCTCTTGAACTCCCCGGCATGGGGCGTCAGCAGGCATTGCCCCGTAAGCCGGTCGAAGAGTTCCGCAGGCGCTTCGGCGAAGGCGGTGATGGCGTCCGCATCGATGACCGTCGCCTTCGCTGCATCCAAGGCTTCCTCCACCCTGCGGCGCGTTGCGGCGGAGATGCCGGCTCCCGGCCCGATCAGGACGGCGTTACGGTGCGGATCCGCCATCAGGCCGGAAAACGACTCGGCAGCGGTGAGAACGGTCACGATGGTTCCGGGATCGGACGCGGCATAGATCGGAAAAGCCTCTTCCTGACAGGCGATGCTGACCAGCCCCGCCCCTGCCCGCCGCGCCGCCCGTGCAGCCAGCCTTGCCGCTCCCGTCATGCGGGCGCCCCCCAGCACCACGGCATGACCACGATCGAACTTGTGCCCGTCGGTCTTGGGCCAGGGGAAGCGAGGCAGCCACAAGGCGGGGTCATTGTGAAAAACCGTCGGCGCGATCTTCTCCAGCACCGAGTCGGCGATGCCGATATCCGCAACCACGACCGTCCCGCACAATCCGCGCCCCGGCATGAGAAGGTGCGCAGGCTTCCTTCGGAAGAAAGTGACGGTCAGCGCCGCCGGCGCCGCAGCGCCGAGCACCAGGCCGGTGTCTCCATCGACGCCACTCGGCACGTCCACCGCGACGACCGGAATGCCGCGAATGCCTAGCTGCTCCACGAGATCGCGCAGGCCGCCTTCCAGTGGCCGCGCCAGTCCGGCACCGAACAGGGCATCGACCACCAGCGCCGCCCCGTCCAGCAGACCGGAGGACAAGGCGAACACTTCGCCCCTCCAGCGCCCTGCCATGACGGCGGCATCGCCGTGCAGGGCATCCACCTCACCCAGCAGTCCGAGCCGGACCGGCCAGCCGAGCTGGTCGAGCAGTCGCGCCACGACGAAGCCGTCTCCGCCGTTGTTGCCTGGACCGCAAAGGACGGTCACTGGGCCAACCGGCCATCGAGCCGCGATCTCGCGGACCACGGCGGCGCCTGCCGATTCCATCAGGACCTCACCGGACCTGCCGCTCTCGATGGTCAGCGCATCGGCGCGGTACATCTCTGCGACGGTCAGGACGGCATTCCGAAGGTTCATGACGGCTCTCCCGAACAAGCGCTTCACACAGGATCAACGGCTCGGAACGAAAAAAAGCCGCGGCGGTCTCTCATTGGGACCGATCGCAGCTTACCGGCGCAACAGCACCGCTGGATGAATAACGACTTCATCAAGGGAAGGTGGGGCGACGGATGGGACTCGAACCCACGACCACTCGGACCACAACCGAGGGCTCTACCAACTGAGCTACCGCCGCCACCGTTGGGGCCGTGTCTATGCCAAATCGCGGGAACCTCGTCAAGGGCGGAAAACGCTGATTTCCGTCCCTGCCGGCGTCGTGGTTCAGTCTGCCAGCGCGTCGGCGCTGCACAAACCTATATGCCGCTTTTTTAGCCATCTTGATCATGGAAACATCAGTTGCTTGCCGGCGATTACAGCATACACTCGCCGAAAACCGCCTCGCGGAGCATTTACCCTTGGCACTACGGCGTTGGCATGCCTCGTGCTTTACGGGATGATGAGCACCGCTCGGTGGCGCGCCGCCATCCACGGGGAGTCGTTGATCAGCATCATGAAAAAAATCGAAGCCATCATTAAGCCGTTCAAGCTCGACGAAGTGAAGGAAGCCCTTCACGAGGTCGGCATCAAGGGCATTACCGTCACCGAAGCCAAAGGCTTCGGAAGACAGAAGGGTCATACGGAACTTTATCGTGGCGCGGAATACGTCGTCGATTTTCTGCCCAAGGTGAAGATCGAGGTCGTGATGGACGACAGTCTGGTCGATCGCGCGATCGAAGCGATCCAGACGGCCGCCCATACCGGCCGCATCGGCGACGGAAAGATCTTCGTGACTCCGGTCGAAGAGGTCGTCCGCATCCGCACCGGTGAGAAAGGCAGCGACGCCGTCTGACAAGGATGCCGACCGGGGCTGGGCTTACCCGAGCCCATGACATCGGGCAGGTGACTGCGCACAGTCATAAACCCCTGCCATGCATGGCTCGGGGTCCCGGGCAATGCCCCTTGGCCGTCAGACCTTGGCGCCGGTCCGCAGCGACCGTGCGTCCGGCTTCGGTATAGCGCAGGCGCAAGCCGTCCGGACATCTCGACGGGCAACTGTCCGTCCAGATGCCAGATCGTCATAATACCGGTTTGCCATAATGCCACCTACGGGCAAGCTGTGGATTGTGCGTCCGGAAAGGTCGTGACATAACAACGCCCGCGCGCGTCACCAAATCGGCCTCACTCCGCCCAGGCCAAGGCGGAGGCGAGCCAGCGTCAACCATAGAAAACGGATTCCGAGGAATGTCTGACATCAGCAAGGTCTTCGACCTGATCAAGGAACACGACGTCAAGTACGTCGACCTTCGCTTCACCGATCCGCGCGGCAAGATGCATCACACCGCGCAGCACATCTGCACGATCGAGGAAGATTCGTTCACCGACGGCATCATGTTCGACGGATCCTCGATCGCCGGCTGGAAGGCGATCAACGAATCCGACATGGTCCTGTTGCCGGACGCTGCGACCGCCGTGCTCGATCCGTTCGCCGCGCAGCCGATGCTGAACATCTTCTGCGACGTCTACGATCCGGCCAGCGGTCAGCCCTACAACCGTGACCCGCGCTCGATCGCCAAGGCCGCGCAGTCCTATATGGAGTCGGCCGGCATCGGCGACACCGCCTATTTCGGTCCGGAAGCCGAGTTCTTCGTGTTCGACGACGTGCGTTACGAAGTCTCGATGAACGAGTGCTTCTATAAGGTCGACAGCGAGGAAGGCCCCTACAACAGCGGCCGGACCCAGCCCGACGGCAATCTGGGCCACCGTCCGACCATCAAGGGCGGCTATTTCCCGGTACCCCCGATCGACTCGGCTCAGGACC
>NZ_JCACHA010000899.1:0-7700 GCF_059503625.1 Skermanella sp. | reverse complement strand
TCCTTCCACGCCTGCTGGAAGACTGCACCATCAAACCCCGGGATCAAACAGCTAGGTGCTGCAGGTACTGTAGCGCGATGGCGCAGATCGCGACCTGCATCGGGGTAGGCGTCATGGCGGCCTCTTGGTATCGCACCCGATCAGCCGAGTGCTACTGACCAGAGCCCCGCCGGCGGGCCGGTTGGGGCTGCACCGCCGTTGGACGTGGTGCGTGGCCAAGCATTCGCTCTGTGTGCGGCCAAAGTGAAGCGGGATCGATTGACGCGCCAAGATCCAAGCTCTTCAGCAAACCGAGGAGGTTGCGGGACTTTTCACGGCCCGCCCGCGGCCTGGACAGTACGCCGGTCAGGACTGAAGCCGTGCAGGGCGCATCAGCGCTAGCGGAGTGCGAGCAACCCAGACGAACCGCGCCGGGCACCTCACTGGCGCCTTGGAACTGCCTAGATGATGCAGGCCGGAGCAGCCTGGCGCTTGCTCCCCAATTTGCCATCCTCATGGAAATGCCGTCCATGCTGGTGGGCAAAGCTGTCTAGGTCGCCCTACTTGCGTCATGCCGGGCGACACACCCAACGTAGCTCATGGCGGAGCGAACCGACAGAATGTAAGAATGTTTCAGAAGCGAGCACGCGAAGGAGGATGTGTATGCGTTGTCTGTTGGCCGGTGCGATCGGCCTGACCATATCGCTGGCAGGCGTGGCGGAGGCCGGTCAGGCCTTCGACGCGATCCGGGCACGAGGCACCATCGTCTGCGGCGTCAATCAGGGCGTTGCCGGCTTTTCGACCCCAGACAGTCGCGGTGAGTACCGTGGCCTCGACGCAGACTTTTGCCGGGCGCTTGCGGCGGCTGTGTTTGGCGATCCGGCCAAGGTTCGGTTCGTTCCGACCTCTTCGCAGAACCGCTTCACCATGCTGCAGAGTGGCGAGATCGACGTGCTCGCGCGAAACGCGACGCAGACGCTGCAGCGTGATACGGCTCTCGGTCTTAACATGGCGGGGGTCAACTTCTACGACGGCCAGGGCTTCATGGTGCGCCGTTCGCTCGGCATTACCTCGGCCCAACAACTTGACGGTGCGACGGTTTGCATACAGCCAGGCACCACGAGCGAGCTGAATATCGCTGACTATTTCCGCGCCAACAACTTGCGCTTTACGCCGGTATTGATTGAGCGGCCGGACGAGTTCGTGGGAGCCTATAGCTCCGGCCGATGCGACGCGATGACGCAGGATGCAAGTCAACTCGCCAGCTACCGGGCGACTGCCGTGCAGAACCCGAACGACCACATTCTCCTGCCCGAACGCATCAGCAAGGAGCCGCTCGGCCCCATGGTTCGGCACGGTGACGACCAATGGTTCGATGTGGTGAAATGGGTACTCACGGGCATGATCGAGGCCGAAGAGCTCGATATCACCCAAGCAAATGTGGATCAGCGCCTGCGTGACCCCAACCCCGCCGTGCAGCGACTTCTGGGCGTAACGCCCGGTTTCGGACGCGCACTCGGGCTTGACGAGCGATGGCTGTACAACGCCATCAAGGCGGTGGGGAACTACGGCGAGAGCTTCGAACGTAACCTCGGTAGGGGCAGCGCTATTGGGCTCCCACGTGGGCAGAACGACTTGTGGAGTCGCGGCGGCCTCATGTACGCATTGCCGCTGCGCTGATGCACGCTTTTCTGCAAGGCGTCTATCAGCAGTAGCATGAGCTCCGCCTGCCCTCTATCTCCGCTTGCTGGTAGCCTCCATCGGCCCGGAGATAGACGTCGTGCCGGGCTGACAGTTCGCACCCCTGCCACTTGCTCTGCAGCCAGGCGATCGCCAAGAATGAAAGGTTTGCGTCTTCTTGTTTAGCAGGGTAGCGAGCGACTCCTGGAGGTTGCTCATTGCGGCACCGTGCAGGTAAAGCACCGGCAGCAGCGCATCCAGGCTCGGCTGCGCCTGCGCAGCGCGGCAGTATGGTGAGCGGGAGCGCTCGCCGCCGGCGCTGGCACCGCGGTCGCGGACTTTCACCCGATGCACCGGCACCAGGCCAGCGCGGGTCCGGGCCGCCCGCTCCGGCCCCAAGCCCGTGCCACACCACGCTGTCGCGCCCGTCCGACAGCCGCTTCTCCCTCATCCTGACCGGGAACGCTTCCACCTCGCTTCAATGGCTTGCGCCAACATCCGGCGAACCTCCGTCAGGACGGCTGTCAGCCGGTCCCGCCGGATCGGGCTGACGGAGTGAAACGAGGATGCTATCGCTCGTTACAACGCATTGCTTTTCCAAGAGGTGTAAGCAAGCTCATCACCCGCCTCGTTACGCCACTTTCCTTACGCCGCCCTCACCCAGCTTCGGCCATAGCTTTGTGCCAGGAGGCACGCACCAGCAGTGTCCATTTCAGACGCCAGCACCATAGATCGGAGACGATTTCTCGCGCTGCTTGGCCTGACTGTAACAGCTCCACGCAGTGCTGAGGCACTCGAGCTTGCCGATGCCAACCGGCTAATTACAGAAAACCGCCGGGGCGGGGTACGAGTCCTCAGCGCACAAGGCGAGTTCGTCGGTGCGCGCGGAGCGTATTACGGCCCACCTGTGCCATTCGCTCATCTGCCCAAGCATCTGATTGACGCATTGGTGGCCAGTGAGGACCGCCGGTTTTATGAACACTGGGGACTGGATCCCAGAGCCATGGCACGCGCAGTGTGGTCGACGCTCACAGGGCGTACCCAAGGCGGCAGCACGCTAACCCAGCAGACCATCAAGGAAGTATATCTGAAGGAACACAGCCCCATCGTGCGCAAGCTGTTGGAGGAACCGGTTCTTGCGCCAATCCTGGAGTTCAATTTGAGCAAAGAGGACATCCTGTTCGTGTACTTCAACAGGGTCTTCTTCGGTGGCAGCGCGTATGGAATTGAGGCGGCTGCTCGTGTCTATTTCAACAAATATGCACGCAATCTCAGTATTCTAGAGTCTGCGATGATGGTTGGGCTGCTTCCTGCACCAAATCGATTCAACCCCCATCGAAACCTACAACTGTCGCAAGATCGGGGCTTCCGGGTCATTGAGCAGATGGTCGACGCCAACTATCTCACCCGACGTGTTGCAGATCGTGCTCGGTCACAAAGAATCACAGTAGCATCCTCCAAGTCGGCCTGGGGTGGAGTTTATCCTCGTGGTACGCAGACAGGGTGGTTCGCTCGTTGGGCAGAACATGAAGCCAACGCCAACTCGCCGGTTGCCGCGCAAAAGGGCACAAGAACCATAACAACAACATTGGATCTCCGAGTTCAGGCAGCGACTGAGGCGCATCTGGAGCAGGCATTTCGCCAACACGGCCGAACCAGACAGATTGAGGAAGGTGCAGTAGTCGTCATGCGCTATGACGGCGCGGTGGTGGCGCTTGTTGGGGGACGTGACTACAAGCAAAAGGAGTGGGATCACGCTACCCAAGCCAAGCGTCAGCCTGGGTCCGTCGCCAAGCTTTTTGTGTACCTGGCGGCGCTCCAGCAAGGCAGTATGCCTGAAACGAGGGTTAGCGATGCTGCTTTGACGCTGGGTGGCCGCTCGATCAGAAATTTCGATGACACGTATCTCGGGGATCTCTCGCTCGCTGCTGCACTTGAAAAGTCATCCAATACGGCCGCTGTTCGACTGGCTGTGCAGAATACCAACGCCATTAGAAATCTGCTCGAGGCAATGAATGTGGACAATGATCCCGACGGCGAGGCCGGTGACCTAGCACTCGGCGCCTATGAGGCCAAGCTGGTTGATCTGACGGCTGCCTTTGCCAGCGTAGCCAATCGGGGCAGAATGGTCGTGCCCTATTCAGTGCAGCGGGTCCAGGAGGCCACGGGCGTTGAAACGTTGGTGCGCGTGCTTCCGGCACGGCCCGAGATCAGGCAAATTATTGAGCCTCGCCATGCCGATCTCATGCGGCAGATGCTGGCGGGTGTGGTGCAGCGAGGCACCGGAAAAGCCGCTGATCCGGGCTTCTGGGCAGCCGGGAAGACGGGAACAACCAGCGCAAACCGCGATGCATGGTTTGTCGGCTTTACCGATCGGTATGTGGCGGGCGTGTGGTTGGGAAACAGCGACGGCAGGCCGATGCTTGGCGTTTCGGGCGGCGGCTTACCCGCTCAAATATGGCGCGCGGTGATGATCGACATTAGTAAGAGCGCTTGATCCCGCAACCAACCACTATGCCGTCAGCATCGGACAGAACCCGCCGGCCTCTTTCGGCGACGACGTCGCAGCGACTCGTCGGGCGCTGAAACGGCAGGATGGCCCGACGATCTGTCGGCCGTTCCTGCGGCGGCAGCGTCACCACCGAGGCCAGCGCCGATCCGAAGATCGGATGCCTGTCTACGTAGTGACCTTCGCGCCCGAGGTCAGCCAATCCACGCTCGATCAGTACACCGAGATTCCGCCACCGCCCGGCTTCGTGCCCGAGGAACAGCCGGACAGGTGCCTATTTGGTTGCAGACCGTTTCCACGCGGGCTTTGCCGGTGAAGGCAGTGAGGCTGACTTCGCGTTTCCACGTGATGCGCAGGTGCCGTTCGCAATGGCCGCGCTCGGAGCGCCAGTCACCGTTGCCGCCTGGAAGACCAAGTCCAGCTGGTACGTCGTTGCCATGGAGGAGGGCGCCGTTGCGCCTCCCCACGAGGCCACAAAGGTGCAGTTCGGCTCTAAAGACATGCTCACATCTAAGTCCGCTGGTGCTGTGCCAACCTCGCGCGAAGACGATGGCTTGCTGCTGACGCAGGCGGGCGCGATCCTCGCCTATTTGGCGTTCAAGCACCCCGAGTCCGGGCTGGCCGGCGGCGATGGCGTACGCGCCAGGGTAGAGGCGCATCGCTGGCCAGCCTTCTTCAATTCGGACTTTCATGCCTCCTTCTGGCCGATCGTCATGCCCTACCGCTACACGACTGACGAAAGCGAAGCGGCCCTACAGGCAGTGGTGGAGACACGGTACAAGCTAGCCGCAAAGCAGTTCGCCGTTCTGAACTGCCACCTTGATGACCGGGAACACATCCTTGACGAGGGGCGCTCAGTGATCGACGCTTATTCCTTCCCGATGATCCGCTAGGCGATCAACTTTTTGTCGGGCGGCCTGAAGGAGTATCCCAACGTGCAGTTGCTGCATCCCAAAATTGCTGCCGATCCGGCGGTGCAGAAGCCTCTTGCGCGCGAGGCGGGGAAGTGACCGTGGGCATGACAAGCGGCCTTCACCACGTCACCGGCATCACCGCCGATGTGCAGGCCAATGTCGACTTCTATGTCGGTTTCCTGGGCCTGAAGCTTGTCAAACGGACTGCCGGGTATGCGGATGCCGAGCAACTGCACCTGCTCTACGGCGACGGCCTTGGCAGCCCCGGATCGTTGCTGACCTTCCTTGTGTGGGAAGCCACCGGCCGTGGCCGCACCGGCATCGGACAGGTGTCGGAAGTGGCGCTCGCGGTTTCGCGGGCTTCCGTCGGCGATTGGCTGACCAGGGCACTCGCGGCCAACGTTCCCTTTGAGGGGCCATCTCGCGAGTTCGAAGAGCCGGTCCTGCGGCTGAAAGACCCGGACGGGTTGATCGTGAAGCTGGTCGGCGTCGACATGCCGACATCGGCTCCCCTTCCGGACGCGCCTACCCGGTTGCGGGGCGTCACCATCCTGACCGACAAGGCAGAACAGACCGCCGAGTTCGTGGCGCGTTTCGGTTACAGGCACGCGCAGCGCGCTGGCCTCACGCAGCGCATGGTGTCCGATACCGATGTCGTCGACGTCAGGGAAGTGTCGGGCTTCGTGCCGTCCGTTCCGGGAGCCGGAGTGCCGGACCATGTGGCTTTCCGCGCGCAGGATGCCGATGCAGTCCGGTCCATGCGGCTGTCGCTCGAGGACTACGGACCTACCGAGGTTCACGACCGGAAGTATTTCCTGTCACTCTATGTTCGCGATCCCGCCGGCGTTCTCATGGAATTTGCCACCGACGGGCCAGGGGTGACCGTTGACGAGGCGCCCGACGAGCTTGGCCAAACTCTGTTTCTGCCGCCGCGGGATGTTGGCCGCGCCGACGATCTGAAGGCGATGCTGCCGCAATTTGCCCTGCCCGGCGAGGAGCGGTTCCCCGTCCGCGACCTCCCCTTCATTCATCGCTTCAACCGGCCGGCGCACCCGGACGGTACGACTTTGGTGCTGCTGCACGGCACCGGCGGAAACGAAGCCGACCTGATGCCGATTGCTCGCCGCATTGCACCGCATGCAACGCTCTTGGGGGTGCGCGGCCGGGCAACCGAGGAAGGAACCAGTCGCTGGTTCCGCAGGGTCAACGCCACGACGTATGATCAGGCGGATCTCCTCAGCGAAGCGAAAACCTTTGCTGCGTTCGTCAAAGGCGCCGTAACCGGCTACGCGCTCGACGCGGAGAGGCTTGCTTTTCTCGGTTATTCCAACGGGGCAAGCTTTCTGGCTGCCGTCATTCTCTTTCACCCCGACGTCGTGCACCGCGCAATTCTCTTGCGGGGTATCCAGCCATCGGAGACCCTGGAGGCTGCGGATTTCTCGGGGACGCGCGTGCTGGTGCTCGATGGGCGTGACGATCCATATGTCCGTGACGTATCAAAACTGGAAGGCGCCCTGAGGACGCGGGGCGCGGAAGTCGAGTCCCAGACGCTGGAAGTCGGCCATGATTTGTCCGGCGCAGATGTCCGTGAGGCGGCGCGATGGCTTCGACAGAACCTATCGGGCGCGGCGCCTGTCGAGGGGGCCGATCCCTCGGCTTGAGTGACAGCCGGAAATTGCGTCGCCATTGACAATACTGCAAGGCTTCCGCGCATAGGTCTCGTTACTGCCCAGTGGTGCTCTGGCTGCAGCTGCATGCGTCATTGGGTCGGCTCCGCCTTTCTATGCTCGGCCGCCGCGCTTGCGTCAGAATTTCTATGGCAAGTTCGATAGGAAGTAGTCGGGGCTTCGTCCTCCGGCGCGCTCGAGGCTATCGTTGGCAAACAGGCGGGAACAGGCGGCTTGCATGCTGAGATTGGGCGCCGCCGAGTTCACGTTAATCTGCGCCTGGTGGCCAATGAATTGGCCGCTCTCGGCCGTGCCGGGAACGGCAATGCCGGGTGGAAGATAGATCACCTCCGCTTCGCAATGCGGCCAGGGGGCTGCGTAGTCGAAGTTGATGTGAAAGCCGGCATGGGGCTCAACGGTGAGAGCCGGGGATGCAGGTCCATGATGTTCGACGACCGCAAACCGGCCCGCCTCCGAAGTATTAGGGCAAATTCGGAAAGGGCACGACGAAAGGACCGACGCGACCGTCGCCCAGACTGCCGTCCGCTTGCGATATCGGCGCACAGGCCAAGCCGCGGGCGCCACGGCGCAACCGTGAAGATGTATCCGACCTCGTTCGCCAGCGTCCAAGCGCGGATGCCGGCGCTGCCGAAGCTCTGGAACTGAAAGGCGGCCTCGAGGTCCCAGTCTCCAGGGCCGCTACGGCCGAAGCCGTCGCGGCGCTAGCCGATCACACGCCGTGCCTGCGGCTGAGGGCAGTAGCGAAAGGCTCTGCGGTTTCGAAGGATCTGAAGAACTCCGTGCAGGATTGGTGTGGCCGGCGCGCGGTCGATGAGCGTCCAGCATCAGCGCCCCTGAGACAGCGCGGCGTTGTTGAGTATGGCCCACTGTGGTCGACTAGATGTTTGGTCCCGGGATTTTGTGGTGCGGGTTCTGGATGCATCTAAACGG
>NZ_JCACHA010000898.1:0-7702 GCF_059503625.1 Skermanella sp. | reverse complement strand
GCTTCGGTGACCGCCGCAAGGCGATGCTGGAAGACATGGCCATCCTCACCGGCGGCCAGGTCATCAGCGAAGATCTCGGCATCAAGCTGGAGAACGTGACCATCGATATGCTGGGCACCGCCAAGCGTGTCGTCATCACCAAGGAAAACACTACGATCGTCGATGGCGCCGGATCGAAGGACGACATCACCGCCCGCTGCACCCAGATCCGTCAGCAGATCGAGGAAACCACCAGCGACTACGACCGCGAGAAGCTCCAGGAGCGGCTGGCCAAGCTGGCCGGCGGCGTCGCCGTGATCCGCGTCGGCGGTGCGACCGAGGTCGAGGTGAAGGAGCGCAAGGACCGCGTCGACGACGCGATGCATGCGACCCGCGCCGCGGTGGAAGAGGGCATCGTCGCCGGCGGGGGTGTAGCCCTGCTCTACGCCACCAAGGCCCTCGACCAGATCAAGACCGCCAACGACGACCAGCGCGTCGGCGTCGAGATCATCCGGCGCGCCCTTCAGGCTCCCGCCCGTCAGATCGCGACCAACGCCGGCGTCGATGGCTCCATCGTGGTCGGCAAGCTGATCGAGCAGACCGACAGCAGCTTCGGCTACAATGCCCAGACCGACCAGTACGGCGACATGTTCCAGTTCGGCGTTATCGACCCGACCAAGGTCGTCCGCACCGCCTTGCAGGATGCCGCCTCGGTCGCCGGCCTGCTGATCACCACCGAAGCGATGGTGGCCGAGAAGCCGGAGAAGAAGGCTCCCGCCATGCCGGCCGGCGGCGGCATGGGCGATATGGATTTCTGATCCGGACGACCAATATAACTGACTGTTGCAATCGCCTTGGAGGCGGCCCGGAAGGGCCGCCTCCTTCTTTTTCGAATGGCTCTTACCGCGTTTCAGGGTAACGAGACTGCTTCGATGAGAGCGGCCGCAGACGCGGCTGCCAGCCGCGTTGCTTCAGCGCTTCAACGGCTTTGACGGATATGAAAGCGTTGCGTAAGTGGGAGAGTGCGCGTATTCGCGCACTCAACGCGGCGGGAAGCCGCGTCTACGATGCACATCATCCCAAAATCCAAGAAGAGCCTTTCGGATAAGCGATCCGCGTCGGCGCCGTCATGGCCGGCGTAAGGCCGAGGTGTTCCCAAAGCGCCGTTTACACCGGGAATATCTGGAATAAAGCTGCCCTGTAAACCCGGTCCTGGGATTGACCGCAGACCGATCCGCGGAGGCAGCGTTGCGTTTCCATACTCTCGATAGCTGGCGTGGCATCTGTGCGCTTTTAGTCGCTGTAATGCATCTTCCGGTTCTCAGCCATTTCTATGCGGAGCCCTTTCTCCGGAACAGCTACCTGTTCGTCGATTTCTTCTTCGTGCTCAGCGGCTTCGTCATCACGTTCTCCTATGGCGGCAAGATCGTCGACTGGCGTTCCGCCGGGACCTTCATGGTGCGCCGCATCGGCAGGATCTGGCCGCTGCACATGGTCATGCTGTTCCTGTTCTTCGATCTCGAACTCGTCAAGTTCGTCATGAACGGCTGGTACGGCGGCGCCCATCACCTGCCCTTCACGGGGGAGACGTCGCCCGAGGCGCTGCTGACCAACACGCTCCTGATCCACGCCGCCGGCATCCACGACGTCAACACCTGGAACAAGGCGAGCTGGTCGATCAGCGCGGAGTTCGTCGTCTATGCCGGCTTCGCGCTGACGCTGATCGCCTTCCGGTCGCGGGCGACGCTGGCGCTTGCGCTGCTGGCCGCCGTCAGCGCGGTCGTGCTGCTGGACTTCTCGCCCCACTACATGGATACGCAGCAGGAGTTCGGCGTGCTGCGCTGCCTGTTCGGGTTCGCGGTCGGGCATCTGGTCTATCGGCTGTATCGGCATACCGCCGCCGGCGCCGATGGCGGCCCCCGCTTCGGTACGATGGTGGAGGCGGCCGCCCTCGTGCTGGTTGCGATCTTCGTCTCGCGCGCCGGCCGGGGACCGGTCACGATGTTCGCCCCCCTGCTGTTCGGCGTGGTCGTCTATATCTACGCCTGCGCCGACGGTTTCTTCACCAAGCTGCTCTCCACCGGCTTCTTCCGGCGGCTGGGAGAACTGTCTTTTTCCATCTACATGATCCATCTGTTCGGGGTGGAGATGCTGATGAAGATCGCCAACGTGCTGGAGAAGGTGACGGGCTGGACGATCAAGGCCCCCCATGTCCCCGGCGGCGACCAGACTGAAATCCTGGTATTCGGCGGGCTGTGGGCGATGGACGCGCTCACGCTGGTCTATCTGGCAATCGTGGTCGTGATCTCCGGCTTCACCTACCGGATGATCGAGAAGCCGGGCCAGCGGCTGTTCGATACAGGCCTGCTGGCGCTTCGGGGCCAAGCGGAAAAGGATGTCCGCCCGCTGGCTCATTGAGGCGGCGGGGACTGCGGTATATGGTCGGTCGCGTGAGGCTGACCGGTTACCGCAAGGAGATGCCGGGCTTTGAGGCCCGTGCATGATAAAGAATGACAGAGCAACCCTGGTGGCACCCGGAGCGGTTCGCCCGGCGGCGGCCTTTTCTGGAAGGCAGGGCGCGGGTGGCGTCCAGGGTGCGGGCGTGGTTCGAGGGGCAGGGCTTCATCGAGGTCGAAACCCCGGCGTTGCAGGTCTCGCCGGGGCTGGAGCCGCACCTGATCGCCTTTTCGACCGAACTGGCCGGGCCGAACCCGGACGACCGGCGGACGCTGTACCTGCACACCAGTCCCGAATTCGCGATGAAGAAGCTGCTGGTGGCCGGCGTGCCCCGGCTGTTCCAGTTCGCCAAGGTGTTCCGCAACGGTGAGCGGTCCGGCACCCACAGCCCGGAATTCACCATGCTGGAATGGTACAGGGCAGGGGCCGGCTACCGCGACCTGATGACCGATTGCGAGGCGCTGATCCGGACGGCGGTACGGGCCGGCGGGCGCGAGGGTTTCGAATGGCGGGACCGCACCTGCGACCCGTTCGCCCCGTGGGAGATCCTGACGGTGGCCGACGCCTTCGACCGCTATGCCGGGATCGACCTGCTGGCGACGGCTCCGGATCCGCAGGCGCCCGATGCCGGGTTGCTGGCGCGGGAGGCGGAGCGGATCGGGATCGCGCCCCATGCAGGCGACAGCTGGGAAGACTTGTTCTTCCGGATCTCGCTGGAGCTGATAGAGCCGGAACTGGGGATGGGCCGCCCGACGTTCCTGACGGACTATCCCGTGTCGATGGCCGCATTGTCCAGGCCGCGCAGCGACGACCCGCGCGTGGCGGAACGGTTCGAGCTTTACGCCTGCGGCCTGGAACTGGCCAATGCGTTCGGCGAATTGACCGATGCCGGGATCCAGCGCGCCCGATTCCAGGCCGATATGGACCTTAAGGAGCGCCTGTACGGGGAGCGCTACCCGATCGATGCCGACTTCCTGGCGGCCCTGGAGTTCGGCATGCCGGAAAGCGCTGGAATAGCCCTGGGTTTCGACCGTTTGTCCATGCTGTGTACGGGAGCGCGGGAGATCGAGGATATCCTGTGGGCTCCCGTCGCCGGATTCGAGGAGTGACGGCGTGGTTCGACGGGTCGGAATGACGATACTGCTGGCGGCTGGGGCGATGCTGGTCTCCTGCGCCAGCTTGGAGCCCAACCCGCTGCTCGGCCGCTGGGCGATGGCGTCTCCCCTGGCGCCGGGATTGGTGCTGGGGACCTACGAGTTCCGCCGCTCCACCATGACGGCATTCGGCGTCACTCAGGATGTCGAGTACTCGGTCGAGGGCAACAACGTCCTGGTCATTCCGGAAGGCATCGGCATAGGGATCGAGGTCACCATCGACGAAGACGGCAAGGCCCGGCTCAACGATCCGGTGACCGGCGGGCTGCTGACGCTGCGGCGGCTGCGGAGTTAAGCTGCCGCCTTCGCCAGTTGCTGTTCCCGGTGGAAGACGAACATGCCGCTGCCGATGATGAGCGCGGCGCCGAACGCCACCGGCAAATCCGGAACGTCGCCCCAGAAAGCCCAGCCCAGCGCCATGGCCCAGACCAGCGAGGTGTACTGGTACGGGGCGACGACCGCCGCCGGGCTTAGTTTAAGCGAATGGTTGACGAGCACGTGGGCGACCAGCGCCACGACACCCAGCACGCCGATCAGGGAAAGTTCAAGCAAGGTCGGGGCTACCCAGACGAAGGGCAGGGCGACGGTCCCCGCCAAGCCGACGCCGAGGGTCTGGGTCGTGATCAGGGTGAGGCCGCTGGCGCCCCTGAGCGACCGCGTCGAGATCAGCGTCAGCGCGAAGGTCAGGCTGCCGGCCAGGGCCAGCGGAGTTCCCGCGGACAGGAAGTCGCCGCCGGGGCGGAGTACCAGGACGACTCCGGCAAAGCCGATGCCGACCGCGATCCAGCGCCTGAGCCCTACCTTCTCGCCCAGCAGCGGCACCGACAGCGCCGTGACCAGCAGCGGAGCCGCCATGTAGATCGTCATGACGTCGGCCAGCGGCATTTCGCGGACCGCCAGATAGAAGAAGGCCACTTCGGCGACGATCAGAACGTTCCGAATCAGATGACGGCCAGGGTCGGGCACGCGGAAGACACTGGAGAAGCCCGCCCGCATGACCAGCGGCGCCAGGATCAGCAACGCCGAGGCGCTGCGTACCGCCAGGATCAGCGGCACCGGGCAGGTTTCCACCAGCCATTTGCCCATGGCGTCGTTCAGCGTGAACAGCGCCATGCCGGTGACCATGCACAGGATGCCAAGGCGGTTCTCGGCTGCGGACGATGCGGACGGGTCTGCCAGGGACGCGGGTGAGGACAAGATCGGCTCCGGGGGGCTCGACGCCGCGTCAGGCGGCGGCATCTCGCGTCAGTCTGCGGTGAAGGAAAGCCATGACGGCGGCTTCTTCCGGCTTCAGCGCATCCAGTTCGGAGCGCAGATCTTCTTCTATCCGGTCCTTCAACTGGTTGACCAGATCACCTTCGAGATAGCAGTCCAGTACCTGGGGATGGATATAGCACTTGCGGCATATGGCCGGAGTATTGCCGAGCCGGGACGAAACACGCTCGATCGCATCCCGTAGGTTGCGCTTGGCGGTGGCTTTGGTGTCGAAGGTTTCGAACTCGGTCAGGGCGATCGCGGCCAGCACGGTTCCCGCCCAGGTCCGGAAATCCTTGGCGGAGAAGTCCTGTCCGCTGATCTCCCGCAGGTAGTCGTTGACATCCTGTGACGTGACGCCGTGGCGCTGGCCGTCGTCGTCCAGATATTGGAACAGGTGCTGCCCCGGCACGTCCTGGCAGGACTTGACGATCCGGGCGATGCGGCGGTCCTTGACCTGAAGGTTCCAGCTCTTGCCGCTCTTCCCCTTGAACTGGAAACGGAGCTTGCCCCCGTCGACCTCGACGTGCCTGTCCTGGAGCGTCGTCAGGCCAAAGCTCTTGTTCTCTCTCGAGTAGGTGGCGTTTCCGACCCGGATCAGGGTGTTTTCCAGGAGATGGACGACGGTCGCCAGCACCTTCTCGCGCGGCAGGCCGCGCTTGCCCATGTCGGCGGAGATGCGTTCGCGGATGGCGGGCAGGGCCTTGCCGAAGTCCAGCATACGCTCGTACTTCGTACTGTCGCGTACTTCGCGCCAGCGCTGATGGTAGCGGTACTGCTTGCGGCCCTTGTCGTCGCGGCCGGTCGCCTGGATGTGGCCCCTGGCGTCGGCGCAGATCCAGACATCGGTATAGGCAGGCGGGATCGCCAGCGACTTGATGCGGGCCAGCGTCTCCTTGTCCTTGACGGCCGTACCGTCGGGGTTGCGGAAGCTGAATCCCTTGCCGGACCGGCGTCGCCGGATGCCCGGTTCCTCGTCCGAGACATAGACCAGCCCGGCCTGTTCGGCTGCGGCCGGTGCATCGATTATCGTACCTTCGTCAGCGATTTCCGAACTATCGACCGCTCCGTTCGCCGGGTTCTGGGTCTGGCCCGTGGTCTGGGTACTGCCGTTCTTCATTCTCAAATCCTCAACCGTACTCCCCTGCAATAACGGTCTGTGAAGAAAATCAGCGCGCCTGATTTTGCGGATGGGACCCGATTGGCTGCTGGATTGTTCACATGTGACTGAATCACTGAACACCCGTTCTTTTTCACTCCGTCGAGGCCGATCCGTGAGCAGACTACAGCAAGCTTCAAAAACTATTCGTCGGTCACGTGTACAGGAAGGTCTTCCCTTTCCGCTGGGCGCTACCTGGGACGGCCTGGGGGTGAATTTCGCGCTGTTCTCCGCTCATGCCACCAAGGTCGAACTCTGCCTGTTCGACCAGGACGGGCGGCGCGAACTGGAGCGGGTCGTGCTGCCGGAGTACACCGACGAGGTCTGGCACGGCTACCTGCCGGATGCGCGGCCTGGGACGGTCTATGGCTACCGCGTCCACGGGCCGTACGAACCGACCGCCGGGCATCGCTTCAACCCGAACAAGCTTCTGCTCGACCCCTATGCCAAGGCCCTGGTCGGGCATATGCGCTGGTCCGACGCCCATTTCGGCTACCGGATCGGCTCGCCCCGCGACGACCTGTCGTTCGACCGGCGCGACAGCGCCGCCGGATTGCCGAAATGCCGGGTGGTCGATCCCGCCTTCACCTGGGGCAATACCCAGGCGCCGCGCATTCCGTGGGAGCGGACGATCTTCTACGAGACGCATGTCGGCGGGTACACGATGCGGCATCCCGCAGTTCCGCCGCAGTTGCAGGGGACATACGCCGGCTTGGCGCACCAGGACGTCGTCGACTACATCAAGAGCATCGGCATCACGTCGATCGAACTGCTGCCGATCCACGCGTTCCTGGACGACCGGCACCTGCTGGAGCGGGGTCTACGCAACTTCTGGGGCTATAACACCATAGGCTTCTTCGCGCCCGAGCCGCGCTATTCGGCGAGCGGCACGATCGGCGAGTTCAAGGAGATGGTCGCGCGTTTCCACGATGCCGGGATCGAAGTGATCCTGGACGTGGTGTACAACCACACGGCGGAGGGCAACGAGCGCGGGCCGACCCTGTCGTTCAAGGGGATCGACAACGCATCCTACTATCGTCTGGCGCCCGATCCGCGATATTATATCAACGATACGGGGACGGGAAACACGCTGAACGTGTCGCATCCGCGCGTCCTTCAGATGGTGACCGACAGCCTTCGCTACTGGGCGACCGAAATGCGGGTGGATGGCTTCCGCTTCGATCTGGCGACGATCCTGGGACGCGAGCCGCACGGCTTCGACCAGGGCGGCGGCTTCCTGGACGCCTGCCGTCAGGACCCCATCCTGTCCCGCGTCAAGCTGATCGCCGAGCCCTGGGACATCGGCCCCGGCGGCTATCAGGTCGGCGGCTTCCCGCCCGGTTGGGCGGAGTGGAACGACCGCTATCGCGATACCGTGCGCAGCTACTGGAAGGGCGACGAGAGCAAGCTGCCGGAACTGGCATCGCGCATGACGGGGTCGAGCGACTTCTTCGACAAGCGCGGCCGCCGGCCCTGGGCCAGCGTCAACTTCATCACCGCCCACGACGGCTTCACGCTGAACGACCTCGTCTCGTACAACGAGAAGCACAATGCGGCCAATGGCGAGAACAACCAGGACGGACACTCCAACAACCACAGCTGGAACCATGGCGTCGAGGGTCCGACCGACGATCCGACGATCAAGGAACTGAGGGAGCGCCAGAAGCGCAATCTGCTGGCGACGCTGCTGTTCTCCCAA
>NZ_JCACHA010000897.1:0-7708 GCF_059503625.1 Skermanella sp. | reverse complement strand
CGATCCGGCGGTGGCGAGCACCGTCTTCCTCACCACCGTTACCGACGTGGTCGGCTTCTTCGCCTTCCTGGGTCTGGCGGCATTGATCCTGATGTAGGCCCGCCTCAGGGCCGGCTTTCCTACCAGACGAATGCGGCGAGAGCCGCGCCCGGGCGCTTCGGCGCAGCCGTCAGGATGCCCTGCAGGCGCTCCTCCGTCGGCGCTTCACCCCAGACGGTCCCGAACTCTTCCCGGTGGATACCTCCGGTGACCAGCATGGAAGCGATCCCGGCGGTGGCGGCGCCGGCGATATCCGTCGTCAGGTTGTCGCCGATCGCGAGGATGCGGGAACGGTCGGCGATCCCCAGCACGTCGAGGCAGCGGTCGTATAGATCCCGGAAGGGCAAGCCGCAGTACTCGACGTCGCCGCCGAGTTCGCCATAGCGCCTCGCCATGGTGCCGGCAGCATGGCGCCGCTTACCGCCGGCAAGGCGCCAGCGTTCCGGATCGGCGCACAGGAGCGGCAGATCCTTGGAGATGCAGATCCGGAAGACCTCTTCATAGTCGGCAAGGACGTCCTCGACCTCGTTGAAGCCGGTGCAAAGGACGAACTGCGCCAGATAAGGCTGGTCCACCGCTTCCATGTCCAATCCATGGGTCAGCTCGGCGTCGCGGATCGGCCCGAAATGCAGGCAGGCGGTGCCAAGGTCCCGCAGCCACTCCTCCGGCCGGTGGCGCAGCCACTGGTGAGCGAGTTCGCCCGACGTCAGCAGGTGATCGTAGAGATCCCGCTCCAGTCCCATATCCTCGAGCAGTTTCGCAGCCGATGCGGAGCGTCTCGCGTAGTTGGTCAGGAGGCAGATCTTCTTGCCGCGAGTCTTCAGGTGACGCAAGGCATCTGCTGCACCGGGATAAAGCGCCGATCCATCATGAAGTACGCCCGCGGTGTCGATAACGAAGCCGTCGTAGCCGTCCGCGACGGCGGAAATGCCGGTCACGATCGGGGTGGTTTGAAACAGGCCGTCGGACATGGATCTTGCTCGCCGTTGGGAAAGGATCGCTTCACTGTCCCACGCCGGGCGGCATTCAGGGGTGACTGCGGTGTCGCACCCGCGAATGAAGCGCAAAGGCGATATGGCGTTTGCGCTAATTCGGCGGCCTGTTCGAAAGAAAGACCGATTGCGGCTGGAATTACCGATTTGGCAACGAAGATCAGAATAGGCTGTTAGCGAGTGGACTGAAGCTGTCTCGCCGGATCTGCCTTCAAGCAACCATGAGGGCGAATTGACGCATGTAAGTCGGGAGGACGAACATAATCATGCTGCTGTTTTCTATCATGGCGCATCAGGCCTATGCCTGTGCAACCTTTTGGACTTGTGGCGCGGAAATGAGTCTTGCCATGTGCAGGTGCATCAATTCTTCCATGGAAGCCTATCTTGGCGTGCTCGATGAAAAGAACGGCAGGATCGGCGTTTCGATGACATCCATACCGTCCGCCCGGCACGGTCGCACCGCCGATGTGATTCCGTTCCCCATCCATAAGACGATTTCATCCCGGCCGAACTGAGCGTCCCGCCGGGATGTTTGTTTCACGATGATGCTTCCGTCGCACCGGGCCCGACGTTCCGCCATCCGATCAAGCGGCGGCCGGCAGCAGTCCACGTCCCGCCGGTGCCGCCGTCAGCATCGCCTTCTGCAGCTTCTCGAAGGCGCGCATCTCGATCTGCCGGACACGCTCCCTGGAAACCGCATACTGCTTGCTCAGCTCTTCAAGCGTCGCCGGTTCGTCCTTCATACGGCGCTCGACCAGGATGCGGCGCTCACGATCGTTGAGTTTCTCCATGCCGAGTGCCAGCAGGCGCCGGCGGGACGCCAGTTCGTCCGCCTCGACCACGATGGTCTCCTGATCGGGCCGCTGGTCGACCAGCATGTCCTGCCACTCCATATCGCCTTCGGCCGCGGTGACGGCATTGAGCGAACTGTCGGCAGCCGCAAGGCGCCGGTTCATATCCACCACGTCCGCCTCGTTCACCTCCAGCTTGGTGGCGATGGCCGACACGGTCTCCGGCGAGAGATCCCCCGACTCCAGTTCCTGCATCTCGCGTTTCACGCGGCGCAGGTTGAAGAAAAGCTTCTTCTGTGCGGCCGTGGTGCCCAGCTTGACGAGCGACCAGTTGTGCAGCACGTGGCCCTGCATGGCAGCACGAATCCACCACAGCGCGTATGTGTTGAACCGGAAACCGCGTTCCGGATCGAATTTTTCGACGGCCTGCATCAGGCCTACGTTGCCCTCCGCGATCAGGTCGGCCAACGGCAGGCCATAACCTGCAAAATCCCGCGCCATCTTGATGACCAGACGCAGATGGCTGCCGACCAGCTGACGCATCGCGTCCCGGTCTCCATGGTCCCGCCAGCGGCGGCCGAGATCCAGTTCCTCATCCGCGCCCAGCATTGCAAAGCGGCGGGACTCTTCGATGAACGGGGTGACGGCGTCGTCGGTATGAATGCTCAAAGCGAACCTCCAAAACCCTCAGGTGCCCCCGCCGATAGAGACAGGTTTCCTCGCTCTCATCCTTCAAGGCATTGAAGTGGAGTTGATTGGGGAAACGGTTTTCGGGGGCGACACCTGATATGGGGTGTCCTTCCCGGCATTCAAGAAGATGGATTATAGATACAGGTTTTTTCGTTACCAGGGCCGCCCCGATGGGGGAACGCTGCCTCGCCGCCTTGGCGCGGTGGCGGAACTGACCTGAAAAGCCCTGCTGTGCGGCCCTTCGAACAGCCTGACATCCCGCCTTTTGAAAAAAGGAACCAGAACGGCACCGGCGACGAAACCGCCGACATGAGCCCAGAAGGCGACTCCGCCGTCGCCGCCGGAGGTCGGCGTGGTGGCGCCGCTGATGAACTGCATCACGAACCAGAGACCGAGCACGACCGCGGCCGGCACGCTGATGACCCTGATGAAGAAAAGGATGACGAACAGCATCCGGACATTGGCACGGGGATGAAGCACCAGATACGCGCCTAGGACGCCCCCGATGGCGCCGCTGGCTCCGATCATCGGAACCTCCGATCCTGGCGCCGTGAACGACTGGACCAGCGCCGCCGCCGTCCCGCACAGCAGGTAGAAGACGACGAAACGGCCCCGTCCCATGCTGTCTTCCACGTTGTTCCCGAAGATCCATAGATAAAGCATGTTGCCGAGCAGGTGCATCCACCCGCCATGCAGGAACATCGAGGTCACGATGCTCACCGGCGCCGGAACCAGCCGCAAGTCCGCCGGCAATTGCGCCGAGCCGAAGAGCACCGCGGGTATCAGGCCGAGCGAGTAGACGATCGCATTCCCCGCACGGATGCCCAGTGAGGTTTGCCAGAGGAAGACGGCGATGCAGCCGGCGATGACAGTCCAGGTAACGACCGGCAGATGCCGGGTCGGATTGTCATCGGAAAGGGGAAGGGTGAACATCGTGCCTCTGGCTTGCATGCGCGGTGCGGTCCGGCACCCGGAGCTTGGAAGAAGCCGGAGATGACGTCAATGTGGTCTCTGACGCAAGGGAGGCAAGGATGGCCGGCGGGAAGCCGGCGAATGCCGCGTCCGTTTTATTCAGGCCGCCGCCAGCGGAGTGCAGGACCCGCTGGACCGGAAAGCGGCAAGCACCGCCTTGGCCAGGGCATCGATGCCGAAAGGCTTGATCAGGAAGCCCGACGCCCCGGCCGCGTATGCATCGGCGGCGGATGCATGGGCGCTGCAAACGACCACCGGGATGCCGAGCCGGCCCGAGATCTCGCTGGCCGCCAGCAGCCCGCTCGACCCGTCGGCAAGGGCCACGTCCATCAGCGCAAGGTCCGGGCGATGGATCTCGGCGAGACTTACGGCTTCGGACGCGGTCCGGGCGATGCCGCATACATCATACCCGAACTGCTCGATGACGAGGGTAAGACCCAGGACGACGAGCTCATCGTCTTCAGCAATGAGAAGTCGCATGTTCCTCGCCATTCCTTTTCACCAGTTAAGAATTCAGGACCACATGCCGTTCCGCCGGGCCAATGGCCGGGGAATGACCGTACAGGACAATAATGTCTGCTCGACGTACGGTTCCGCCATGGTCATTCCGGTATAAAACCAGGCCTGCAAGAGGTTGATCGGGCGGGAAGCCGCGGGCTGTGGGCATTACCCCCTTGCTCTACCCTTCGGCTCGATGCGAACGACATGCCGCATGCTCTGGTACTCCGTATTCCTTACCAATCGTCAACACGGAATACCAAAAGAGCGCTTTCGCGGGTGCGGCATTTTCGACAGCGGATGGAGGCGGAGGGCGTGGCCAACCACATCGGGCACTTGCCGGCCGCCGCGCCGACCGTCATACGACCACCGTTAAAATATCTGATACGATGCTTGACGATGAGGGGTCGCATCCATATTATCCGCGAACCTTTTTGGGGGACAGGTAGTAGGCCGTTCGCGGACTAGACACTGTTGCCCGAAAGGCTCCGACCCTACATAGCCGCACCCGAGCTTTTTCGGACGGCGTTTGACGATTTACCCGCACGAGGCGGTGTTTTCGCTTCGACGGCGGGTTTTTGCATCGTCTGGCATCTGGTTTGCCGACGACGAGATTGAATGGAAGAAGGGCTCTGATGCCGACGATCAGTCAATTGATCCGTAAGCCGCGCCAGCCAGTGGCAGCGCGCAACAAGGTGCCGGCACTGGAAGAGTGCCCGCAGAAGCGTGGTGTCTGCACCCGCGTGTACACGACCACCCCGAAGAAGCCGAACTCGGCCCTTCGTAAGGTCGCCCGCGTGCGCCTGACCAACGGCTTCGAAGTTACCAGCTACATCCCGGGTGAAGGCCACAACCTTCAGGAACACTCGGTGGTGATGATCCGCGGCGGCCGTGTGAAGGACCTTCCCGGCGTGCGTTATCACATCATCCGCGGCTCGCTCGATACCCAGGGCGTGAAGGACCGTCGGCAGCGCCGGTCGAAGTACGGCGCGAAGCGTCCGAAGTAAGGAGATCCTGAAAGATGTCTCGTCGTCGTCGCGCGGAGAAGCGCGAGGTTCTGCCGGATGCCAAGTATGGCGACCGCGTCCTCACAAAGTTCATGAATTGTCTGATGCTGGACGGCAAGAAGTCGGTCGCGGAAGCGATCGTCTACGGCGCGCTGGAGCGCGTCGAAGGCCGGGCCAAGGCGGATCCGGTCCAGGTGTTCCACGATGCCCTCGGCAACGTGAAGCCCCACCTGGAAGTCCGGTCCCGCCGCGTCGGTGGTGCAACCTATCAGGTTCCGGTCGAGGTCCGTTCGGATCGCGCCCAGGCCCTGGCAATCCGGTGGCTGATCAACAGCGCGCGTGCGCGGTCTGAAAACACGATGACGGAACGCCTGTCGGGCGAGTTGCTCGACGCCGCAAACCAGCGCGGATCGGCGGTCAAGAAGCGTGAAGACACGCACCGCATGGCGGAGGCCAACAAGGCCTTCTCGCACTACCGCTGGTAAGCGCCACGGCGACCTGACCAGAGAGAAGTTCGAGAACAGCACATGTCACGCTCCACACCGCTCGACCGGTATCGCAACATCGGCATCATGGCTCACATCGATGCCGGTCGCACGACCACGACCGAGCGTATCCTCTTCTACACCGGACGCGGCAAGGCCGCGGAGTCCTCCGATGACTCCGCGTTCGCCGATCTGTCGGAAGAGGACGAGGAGCGGGGCATCACGATTACGTCGGCGGCTACCGCCTGCTTCTGGAACGACCATCTCATCAACATCATCGACACCCCAAGCCACATCGATTTCCTGGTGGAAGTCGAGCGTGCCCTTCGAGTCATCGATGGTGCGGTCGCGGTGTTCGATGCGACGATCGGGGTCGAGCCGCAGTCGGAAACGGCGTGGCGCCAGGCCGACAAGCACCATGTCCCGCGGCTGTGTTTCATCAACAAGATGGACCGGCCCGGTGCGGACTTCCACCGGATCGTCGGCATGCTGTCGGACCGGATCGGTGCGCGGCCGCTGATCGTCCAGTTGCCGATCGGCAGTGACGGCACCTTTACCGGTGTCGTGGACCTCGTACGGAACAAGGCGGTCGTCTGGAAGGACGAAGGTCTGGGTGCGGTCTTCTCGGAGACCGACGTTCCGGCTGAGGTCGCGGATGAGGCGGCCCGGTACCGGGCCGCTCTGATCGAGGCCGCGGTCGAGCAGGACGCCGATGCGACCGAGGCTTTCCTATCGGGAACGGTGCCGTCGGAAGAAGCGCTGAGGGGCCTGATCCGTAAGGGTACCTGCAACCTGAACTTCGTTCCGGTGCTTTGCGGTTCGGCTTTCCGGAACAAGGGCATTCAACCGATGCTGGATGCCATCGTCGGTTATCTGCCGTCTCCGGCCGATGTCGGCGACGTTCACGGGGTCGAGGCAGGTGGGCAGGGCGATCATCCGGCGGACGCGACCCGTGCAGCCGTGGATACCGCGCCGTTTTCGGCATTGGTCTTCAAGGTCATGTCGGACCCGGTCGTCGGTTCCCTTTCCTTCGGGCGCATCTACTCGGGAACACTGGCGGCCGGTGCTGCCGTGCTCAACCCGCTCAAGGGCGAGCGCGAGCGTATCGGCCGGATGTTGCAGATGCAGGCCAATGCCCGCGAGGACGTCCGGCAGGCCTACGCAGGCGACATCGTCGCCTTCGTCGGCCTTAAGCATACCGCAACGGGCGATACGCTGTGCGACGTCGCCAACCCGATCGTGCTGGAGCGAATCGAGTTTCCGGAGCCGGTGATCGAGATCGCCGTCGAGCCGGCAAGCAAGGCCGACCAGGAAAAGCTGGCCTCCGCGCTTCTGCGCATGGGACAGGAAGATCCGGCTTTCCGCGTCGTCGTGTCCGGGGATGCCGGCCCTACCGTGATCAAGGGTATCGGTGAGCTTCAGCTGGAGATCCTTGCGGATCGCCTGAAGCGCGAGTTTCGGGTGGATGCCAAGTTCGGCGCTCCACGCGTGGCTTACCGGGAAACCATCGGGCAGCCGGTCGAAGTCGATTACACGCACCGGAAGCAGGTTGGTTCCACCAGCCAGTTCGCCCGGGTGAAGCTTGCCCTTGAGCCGCTCGGTTCCGGTGCGGGGCTGAAGTTCGAAAACCGCCTTGCCGCCGGCGTCCTGTCCAAGGACTTCGTCCAGGCGGTTTCCGCGGGCATCGAGGCGGCTCGGGAGACCGGGGCGCTGGCAGGGTTTCCGGTCACCGACCTGACGGTAGCCCTGGTGGATGGCGATGCCCATGACGTCGACAGCACGGCGCCGGCTTTCGAGCTGGCGGCTGCTTCCGCGTTTCGGGAAGGTCTGGTAAAGGCCCGCCCCGTCCTGCTGGAACCGATCATGAGCGTCGAAGTCGTTACTCCCGAGGACTTCTCGGGTAGCGTCGTCAACGATCTGCGGAGCCGGCGTGGACGGATCGAGGCGATGGACCAGCGGGGCAATGCGGCGGTCCTGACCGCCATGGCGCCGCTGGCGAAGTTGTTCGGCTATGTGAATACCCTGCGGTCCATCAGCCAGGGCCGCGCGCATCATGCGATGCAATTTGACCACTACGAACCGGTGCCGCAGGCCATCGCCGATGAGGTCCGCGCCAAGTTGGCGTAAGACTCTCGAGTGCAACTGGCGGTGACGAAGATAGATATGGAGACTAAGGACCATGGCGAAGGCTAAATTTGAGCGGAACAAGCCGCACTGCAACATCGGCACGATCG
>NZ_JCACHA010000896.1:0-7710 GCF_059503625.1 Skermanella sp. | reverse complement strand
AGGGAGGAGATCGTGAGGGTAAGCACGCTCTTGTACCGGCAGCCGAAGAGTTTGACCGGCGGTCGGCAAGTGTTGGGCCACGGCCCAACCCACGAAGCAGGAGCCTGTAGGTTGGACCATGGCCCAACAAATACCGTCCACACAGCTCAATCTCTTCGGTCTTGGCATCTGGCGGGACTACCCGCCGAATGCGCCGGTCCCCGTCCGTCCGCTCAGAAGTTGAAGTAGATGAACTCGCTCACCGCCGACAGGCGGGTCAGCGTGAACAGGAAGCAGGCGGCGGCGACGCCCGCCCAGACCGGCGTGAAGCGCCAGCGCGGCACGGCGGCGAACCGTTTCCCGCCCTCGCCCATGATCCACTCCTGGGTATTGGGAGCGATCAGGGCCAGGGCCAGCAGCAGCGCTATCTGGATCTGGTCGCGGTACTCGTACAGGTCGGCAAGGCTCAGCGGCGCAGAGGTCCAGCCGTTCGCCCCCGCCATGGCATGCAGCATCCCCATCGCCTCCCCGACCGATTCGGCGCGGAAGAAGACCCAGGCGAGCGTCACGCAGAGGAACGTGATGCCGCGCGCCAGCCATACGCCCGCGGCGGAACCCGACGACTGCCACCCCAGGGCGGAGCGGAGCGCGTGCCAGCCGTGGTTGACGATCAGGAACGCGCCGTGCAGAGCGCCCCAGATCACGAAGGTCCAGGCGGCGCCGTGCCACAGCCCACCGATCAGCATCGTCAGGAACAGGTTGACGTAGCGCCGCCCCCTGCCCTTCCGGTTGCCGCCCAGCGGCACATAAAGGTAGTCGCGCAGGAACCTGGACAGCGTCATGTGCCAGCGCCGCCAGAAGTCGATGATGTTGACCGACTTGTAGGGCGAGTCGAAGTTGAACGGCAGCCTGATGCCGAACAGCAGGGCAAGGCCGATCGCCATGTCGGAATAGCCGGAGAAGTCGAAGTAGAGTTGCAGCGAATAGGCCAGCGCCCCGGTCCAGGCCTCCCCGGCCGTCAGCGCCTGCTCTCCGGCCACGGCGAAGACCGGGGTCGCGAAGCCGGCCAGCGTGTCGGCCAGCACGACCTTCTTCCACAGGCCGGCGACGAAGAAGGTCAACCCCATGGCGAAGTCGGCATGGCTGAAGCGCATCGCCTCCGGCTGGCGGAACTGCGGCATCATCTCCCGGTGGTGGACGATCGGCCCGGCGATGAGCTGCGGGAAGAAGGTCACGAACAGGCAGTAGTCCAGGAACCGGTATTCGGCCGCCTTGCCCTCGGCGGCATCGACCAGATATGCGATCTTCTGGAACGTGAAGAACGAGATGCCCAGCGGCAGGACCACGGCCCGTATGCCGAAGTCCAGGCCGGTCAGCGCGCCGACATTGTCCACGATGAACATCGAGTACTTGAAATAGGCGAGCACCGCCAGATTGGCCGTGATCCCGAAGACCAGCAGGCTGCGCTTCGCCGCCGCCGGCGCTCCCGGCTCCGTCAGCTTCATGCCCAGCAGATAGTTCGCGACGATGCTGGCCATCAGCAGCGGGACGTGGACCGGGTTCCACCAGCCATAGAAGAACAGCGACGCCACCACCAGCCACAGGAACGGCAGGCGGGTGTGGCCGGTCAGGCAGAGCAGCCGGTAGACGACCAGCGTTACCGGCAGGAACGCCCCGATGAAGACGTAGGAATTAAAGAGCATGGTCGGGACCCCCGCCGGCCTGACCGGCGCCGGCATGGCTGAGGCTCAGCTCGGACTTGTCCAGTTGCGAGATCAGGTATCGCATCAGCAGCGGCACGGACTTCCATTGCAGATGGGCATGGTCGGTGAACTGGTCGTTGGTCAGGTGCAGCCCCTGCTGGGCATCGATCAGCACGGTCCGGGTCGGCTCCAGTCTGCGCGAGACCTCCCGGCGGAACTCCGCGTCCCGCACCCCGCCCGGATCGTAGGCGTCGCGCCAGGCCGGCATCTGGGGCAGCAGGACGACGATGAAGTCGATGCCGCGCCTGGACAGGTCCTCGCTCATGGCGCTCAGATGGTCCAGGCAGGTGGGGTCGAGCTGGAAATCCTCGCGGATCTCCGGTTTGGGCAAGGTGAAGGGGCCGGAACCGTAGGGGTCCATCACCAGCGACGCCGAAATGTCCTTGCCCGACCGCATGCCGGGCAGCTCGACCACGTCCCGCGCGAAGGACACCGGCCGGAAGTTCTTCAGGTACAGGTGCCAGGCCGATTGCTTGTCGAAGACGTAGCCCTTGGCGTCCTCCGGCCGGAAGAACTCGGTCGGAGATGTGGCGCAGGCGGAGAAATCCCGCATCGAGAAGACCGACATCACCGATTTGACGCTCGGCATGTTGTCGAGCAGGAAGTCGGTGTAGAAGGCCGTCTGGTTGACGTAGAGGAAGCAGGGGGCCGCGTTCAGCGGCTCGACATCGTTGCCGTAATGCTCCTCGAAGACCGAGAAGTCGAGGTTCCGCCACGTCACCGAGGATCCGACGGCGATCAGGCCGGGGTTCCGGATCTCGGTATCGTGCATGAACTTGAACTTCTCGTCGATGCAGTTGGTGGCGGTGACGGGAGGGGCCGGCAATCTGCCCACGGCGGACAGGCCGGCAAGGCCGGCTCCTCCCAGCACCAGGAACAGCGCGCACCACAGGATGAAAGCGATATTGAAACGCAGGGCGTTGGAATCGGTCATTTAGAAAAAGCTCTCGGTCTTGCCCGACCGGCTCGCCCCAGGAACGACTATGGGCGGCCGGTCCGAACTGAACAGACGGGCATGCTCGACGCCCGCCGGGTTCCCGGCGTGCTGTGATCGGTTCCGCCCCGGAAAGGGCAGCATGCATCTGGGAAACGCCGCGAAGACGCGGCCGTTCACCGCCGGAGCAGGACTGCCGGCAGGGACGGATCGATCACGTTGGCGTGCGAGAGCTTATGGCGGTGCGCTGGGAACGCACCGTTGACCGTTCCGCGACACGGCGGCAGGCCGGAAGGAACGGGGTGCCGCCGGCAAGCCGAGCGAGGAGACCGCGGTGCGGACGAGGGTGAAACGGCGCCGCGCCGAAGCGGCGGGGCGTCCCTGAACAGGATCGAAGTTGCTGGCTAGACTAGTCCAGACTCGCATCTGTTGCTCTTCACCACGTCAGAAAAAACACGAGCACGAAAGCGGCGTTTTATTAAACTACTTCAATATTAACTCAGGTCAGGCAGTTTTGTTTCCTGAAAATTCCAGGGCGTTGGAGGGAGGACGCTGCCTCAGCCGGCGAGACTTTCGGACAATCTCTTTCCCTCCGGCTGGATCACGCTTCCGGATGCCCTGTCGGTGCCGAAACCGGCGCCAAGTGATATGCCCTCTTCCATTCCGCCGGGTCCCGCCCACAGGGCGGCGTCGATCCGCCGCCGTTCGACCACGTAATAGGCGCCGAGGGCTATGGTGAACATCCAGATGATGCTCAGCGTGCCGGGCAGCCGGGTGTAGAAGGCGGTTTCGGTGATGCCGCTGACCAGCAGCGCCAGCAGCATGACGTCGCGGAACAGGTCGGGACTGATCAGGAAGGTCCGGAGCTGGATGACCAGGATCGTGACCAGGAACAGCGTCCCCACGATTCCGACCGAGAACAGCGACTGGAGGATCAGGTTGTGCGCATGCGTCACCGTGAAGAACAGGAAACGCTCCAGGAAGATGGTTTCCGACGAATTGTGCCCATGGCCCAGGATCGGCGCATCCCCGATCTGCTGGAGCGTGAAGTCCCAGATGACCGACCGGCCGGTCAGCGTCAGCAGTTCGTTGACGTCGCCCGACCGCGAGACCAGCTTGACCAGCTCCTTGGGCAGGACGTTCTCCAGCCCGACCGACGCGGTCGTCAGCGTGACGACCGTGGCGGCCAGCACGCCGATCGGGATCAGCCAGGACGCGCCGGGCCGCACGCGCAGCCAGAAGATCAAGCCCGACGCCAGTACAGCGACGAGCGCCATGCGCGACTGCGACAGCATCAGGGTGGCCAGCGTCAGCACGATGAGGCCGGCCAGGACGATGCGGCGCTTGGGGAAATAAAGCATCAGTGCCGCACAGCAGACCATCAGCATCGCGCAGATGGCGGCCAGCGACACCGGATGGTTGGTGAAGCCGCGCAGCCGGTCGGCCTCGCCCAGGCTGTCGGCGTTGACCGGGGCGAAGCTGGCCGTGAAGGGACTTATGGCAAGCGACGGCAGGACGACCAGGCAGTACCCGATGGTCAGTCCGATCAGGATATCCTTCACCGCCAGCTCGGTCACCATGGCCATCGCGAACAGCAGGGTGCAGAACAGCAGGATGCTGGAAACGATGCTGTCGCCGGGATCGGGCGCCCAGATCGAGGACAGCATCATGAAGCCCATGAAGATCATCGTCGCGGCGCCGATCGGCGTGCGCAGCAGCTCGATGACCGAGTTGATCCGCAGCATCGCGAGGAACGTGCCGCCGAACCAGACGGCAAGCTTCATGGCGACCTGCCAGTCCAGCCCGCCGGCGCCGATCGGCCGGGTGCGCAGGTTGACTTCGGTCAGGAAGATGTAGAGCGCCAGGAACCCGATCCAGGCCCAGCGCCGCCCGGACACGACCGCATGCCCATAGAAGCCGAGCCAGATCACGATGACGAAGCTCAGCGGCACGACGTAGAGCGGCACCTGATCGGCGCCCGCCCCCGACGCCCAGAGCAAGACCGCCAGGAAGGCGAGGCAGACCGCGATGACGCCGCCCTTGAGAATGCGTTGGAAACCCAGCGGAACATCCATGCTACGCGCTCGCCGTCGGTTTGGCTTCTGTTGCCTGATGATGCTTCATGTGCCTGCGGAACTTCCAGAACGACCACGATCCGCTGAGCGCCCAGCCGGAGATCACCCCCAGCAGCGCGCCGTTGGCGCCCAGGTACGGGATGGTCGCGACGCAGACGGCGACGCTGGCGACTCCCGCCCAGATGCGTCCCCGGCCGACCAGTTCCGGCCGCTTCAGCACGTAGAGCGAAGTTTCCGCCGGATAGGCCAGGATTGATACGACGCTGAAGGCGATCCAGAGGTATATCGGAACGGCGCCGTCGGCGTAGGCTCCACCGTAGACGAGGTGGATGATCTGGTGGGGAAACAGCCCCAGCACCAGCCAGATCGGCATGCACATGACGAACAGGACCAGCGTCGCCTTCAGCAGCTGGCGGAACATCTTGCCCATGCCGCCGGCGTTGAGGCTGCGGATCGCGCGCGGCCGGTCGAAATTGTCGACCGCCATCATCAGGACGCTCATCGGCTGGGTGAAGGTGCGGGTCGCCTGGAACAGCGCCACGGCGGACGGTCCGGCCATGATGGTCAGGATCAGCGGCGGGATCTGGTTGTAGCCGTTGTAGGCGACGGCACTGATGCCGGACCACGCGAAGTAGCCGCGCCGCTCGCCGACGAACCGGCGGAGCGGATCGAACCCCGGTTCGATCTTGAACCCGCGATTGCGCGCCCACGACGTCACGGCGGCGGCGGCGGCGGCAAGCCACAGTCCGCCCAGCGCCAGCCAGATGTTCTCCAGCCGGATCGCGAGCCCGGCGCCCAGCAGCAGGATCGCCGAATAGACGGCCGCCGCCATCAGCACGGCGCCGATATTGCCGATCTGGATCGACCAGCGCCGGTTGAATTCCTGGTACGCTCCCGGAATCATCAGCAGCGTCGCGGCCACCGTCATCGCGGCGATCCAGCCGCCGTCCGGCCACAGGAAGTTCAGTCCCGCCGCCGCCGCCAGGCACAGCGCCGTGAAGACGCCCAGCACCAGCACATTGTAGCGCCGCCACGTCCGCCCCGCCTTCCGCAGCAGGGCGTGGTCCGCCGTCTCGATCACGAAGGGGACGACCACGAAGGCCCGGTGCAGGCTCAGCAGCAGATAGAACCCGACCCAGCAGCCGGAGAAGAAGCCGAAACTCTCGCGCGGGAAATGGCGCGCCAGCAGCAGCATGAAGATGAAATTGGTGGCGGAGAGCAGGACCTGCTCGAGGATGGAGTATCGCCGTACCGGATCTGCGAACAGCGCCAGAAACTTGGCGGCTCCCCCTTTCCTCGAACCCGCCACGACCGCCGAAGCGCCCTCCACGGTCTGTGCGTCATCCTTCATCGCGAAGTATCCGGGCGACCGCCGCGGCCGCCTTCTTGGGATTCAGATCGTCGTCGAACGGCAGCGGCCTGTCGTCGGCATAGCGCCGCCGCTGGAAGGTGTAGCGGTCGGTCAGGCCCCAGGTTACCACGGTATCGCAACGTGAATTCGCGAACACGGTTTCCAGGTACGACGTGTACAGGTCGGCGACCTTGGAATCGATCACCGAGGCGTCGCCCGACGCCCGGTCGGCCCTGACGTCCATTTCCGTGACGATCGGCTTTATGCCCATGTCCTGGACTTCGCGCAGGAACTCCCCGAAGGCCTTGGGGTCCCAGGGATCGCCCAGGCGCAGATGCGACTGGAGGCCGAGCGCGTCGATCCGGCCGCCCTCCCCTTTCACCCGTTCCAGCAGGCGCAGGATCGCGACGCGGCGGTCGCGGCTCCAGCGGGCGTTATGCTCCGTGCCGTAGTCGTTGTAGACCAGCTCGGCCTTCGGCGCGATCTCGGCCGCCATCTTGAACGAGTCGGAAATGTAGCGGGTGCCGAACGCGGCCAGCCAGTCGGATACCCGCAGCCCGTCCGGGCGGCCGTCGGTCGGTTCGACCGCTTCGTTGACGACGTCCCAGGAGCGCACGACCCCGGCATAGCGGGTCATCAGCGTGTTCATCCAAGTGTGAAGCACGTCCCTGCCCTGGGCTTCCTTCAGCCGGGGCTTCGCCCAGTCGGGCAGGCCCAGGTGCCAGACCAGGGTGTGGCCGCGAAGCTCCATCCCGTTCTCGGAGGCGAAGGCGGCCAGCTTGTCGCAGCCGCCGAAGTCGTAACGGTCGGGGTTCTTCTGGATATTGTACCACTTCATCTCCCATTCCGGGACGGTGATGTCGCACTCCCGCCGGATCAGGTCGCGGTAGCCTGCGTCCTTGCCCAGCAGCTCGCTGGAAACCGCGGCCCCGTATCGCCGCCGTCCCGCCTTGGCGGCGGCCCGCAGCGGCATCACGCTGTCGGCGGCTGAACCGGTCCCCGGCCCCAGCGCGCAGCCCGACAGCGCCGCGGCCAGGGCTCCGGTGCCGAGACGCCGGAGTACGGCCCGACGGCTGTACCCCGGCGCTGCACCCATCGGGTTCTTCCGCACCATCAGGCGATCGGGTCCGTCTGCCGTTTGCCTTCGGCCACCGAGATGCCCGACGGCCAGCCCAGCGCTTCGTAGGCGCTCAGCAGGACGGGGGCCTGATGTTCCCAGGCCAGCACCGTCTCGATCCGGCGGCGTCCAAGCTGGCCCATCGCCGCCCGGGTTTCCGGATCGTCCAGCAGGTCCAGGATCCTGTCGCCGAGATCGACGGCGGAGTTCCGCTTGGCGTAGACGGCGGCCTCGCCGGCGGAATAGCGGCTCTCGGTCAGGTCGTACTGAACGATCGGCTTGCCGAGCGCCATGTATTCCATGACCTTGTTCATGGTCAGCTTGTCGTTCAGCGTATTGTACGGGTCGGGGCAGACCGCGACCTCGGCGGTGTTGAGCACCGGCACGATGACCTGATCGTTGACCCATCCGGTGAAGGTGACGTAGTCGTCCACTCCCAGGTCGACCGCCATCTTCTGAAGGTTCTCCAGCTCCGGCCCCGATCCCATCAG
>NZ_JCACHA010000895.1:344-7718 GCF_059503625.1 Skermanella sp. | reverse complement strand
CTCGCCTTCGAAGATATCGATCACGCCCGGACGGATGGTGGAGATGAACGGCGAGTGACCGGCCAACACACCGAAGTTACCCTCGCTGCCGGGCACCACGACCATGTCGACCGGCTGGGAAACCAGCAGCTTTTCCGGCGAAACCAGCTCGAACTCGACTTTGTCGGCCATGGATAGCTCTCGTCATTGAATTACTGGAAAGGATGGAGCGAGGGGGCCTCGAGGCCCCCTGCAACCCCTTATGTGCTTAGACCGCGTGATCAGGCGGCTTCGGCGGCCATCTTGCGGGCCTTCTCGACCGCTTCCTCGATCTTGCCGACCATGTAGAAGGCGGCTTCGGGGAGGTGGTCGTATTCGCCGTTCACGATGCCCTTGAAGCCCTTGATCGTGTCTTCCAGGCTGACCAGGACGCCGGGGGTACCGGTGAAGACTTCGGCGACGTGGAACGGCTGGGACAGGAAGCGCTGGATCTTACGGGCGCGGGCGACGACCAGCTTGTCGTCTTCCGACAGCTCGTCCATGCCCAGAATGGCGATGATATCCTGCAAGGACTTGTAGGTCTGGAGGACCTTCTGGACCGAACGGGCGACTTCGTAGTGCTCTTCACCGACGACGCGCGGGTCGAGGATTCGGCTGGTGCTGTCCAGCGGATCGACGGCCGGGAAGATCGCCATTTCGGCGATCGAGCGCGACAGCACGGTCGTCGCGTCCAAGTGGGCGAACGAGGTGGCCGGCGCCGGGTCGGTCAAGTCGTCGGCAGGCACGTAAATGGCCTGCACCGAGGTGATCGACCCCTTGTTGGTGGAGGTGATGCGCTCCTGAAGGGCGCCCATGTCGGTGGCCAGCGTCGGCTGATAGCCCACCGCGGAGGGGATGCGGCCGAGCAGCGCCGACACTTCCGAACCCGCCTGGGTGAAGCGGAAGATGTTGTCCACGAAGAACAGCACGTCCTGGCCTTCTTCGTCGCGGAAGTATTCCGCGAGGGTCAGGCCGGTCAGACCGACGCGGGCGCGGGCGCCCGGCGGCTCGTTCATCTGACCGTAGACCAGCGCCACCTTGGAGCCCGGACCGTCGGTCTTGATGACGCCGCCTTCGATCATCTCGTGATAGAGGTCGTTGCCCTCGCGGGTCCGCTCGCCGACGCCGGCGAACACCGACACGCCGCCGTGCGCCTTCGCGACGTTGTTGATCAGCTCCATGATCGTGACGGTCTTGCCGACGCCGGCGCCGCCGAACAGGCCGATCTTGCCGCCCTTGGCGTAGGGGGCGAGCAGGTCGATGACCTTGATGCCCGTGACCAGGACCTGGGCCTCGGTCGACTGGTCGACGAAGTCCGGAGCAGAGCGGTGGATCGGCAGGGTCTGGGTGTGGCCGACGTCGCCACGCTCATCGATCGGCTCGCCGATCACGTTGAGGATGCGGCCCAGGGTGGCGGGACCGACCGGAACCGAGATCGGGCTGCCGGTGTCGTTGACGGCCTGACCACGGACGAGACCGTCGGTGGTGTCCATCGCGATGGCGCGCACGGTGCTCTCACCCAGATGCTGGGCGACTTCGAGAACCAGCGTCTTGCCGTCGTTCTGGGTGTGCAGGGCGTTCAGAATGGCGGGCAGGTCGGCTTCGAACTGAACGTCGACGACCGCGCCGGTGACCTGGGTAATCTTGCCGACAGCGTTGCTCGGCTGGGTAACAGCAGTCATGTGGGTTCGCTCCCTCGGAACCAGATATGCAGTATCAGACGCCTAGAAACCTAGGACCTCGACCTCAGATAGCCTCGGCACCGGAGATGATCTCGATCAGCTCCTTGGTGATAACGGCCTGACGGGTCCGGTTGTAGGTCAGCGTCAGCTTGTTGATCATGTCGCCGGCGTTGCGGGTAGCACTGTCCATGGCTGTCATGCGGGCGCCCTGCTCGCTGGCCGCGCTTTCGAGCAGCGAGCGGTAGACCTGGATCGACAGGTTCTTCGGCAGCAGGTCGGCGAGGATCTGTTCCTCGTCCGGCTCGAACTCGTACATGGCCTTCAGCTCGCCGCCGTCCTGGGCAGCCGCCTCGTCGCCGGAAACGGCGAAGGGAACCACCTGCTGAACGGTGACGATCTGGGTCATCGCCGACTTGAACTTGTTGTAGATGACCGACGCCACGTCGAACTCGCCGGCCTCGTACATCTCCAGCACCTTGGCGGTGATGGTGTCCGCCTCCGAGAAAGACAGCCGCTTGCGGCCGATATCCTCGTAGGAAAAGACGACGGCGTTCGGGTTGGTGCGGCGGATCTGATCGCGGCCCTTTCGGCCCACGGTCAGAACCTTGACGGTCTTGCCTTCGCCCTCGAGCCGGGCGATCTGGCGCCGCGCCTCGCGAACGATGGTGCCGTTGAAGCCGCCGCAGAGGCCGCGATCAGACGAGATAACGATAAGCAGCTGGACATCCTGCTTGCCGGTACCGGTCATCAGCTTCGGACCCTGGCCGTTGCTCGACACGTTGGCGGCGAGCGACTCGAGCATGCGGCCCATGCGCTCGGCGTAGGGGCGCCCGGCCTCGGCCTGCTCCTGCGCACGGCGGAGCTTGGAGGCGGCGACCATCTTCATGGCGGCCGTGATCTTCTGCGTCGACTTGACGCTGGCGATCCGGTTCTTAAGGTCCTTAAGGCTTGGCATTCGACGCCTTCATCACACCGGAGGTTGGATCCCTGCCTTCCTGATCAGCGGAGGAGAGCCGCGGGACCTAATGGTCCATCGGCTCTCCCTCACCGATCTTTTCGAGCTTAGACGAACACCTTGGAGAAGTTCTCGATGAAGCTCTTCAGCTTCTCCTCGGTCTCCTTCGACAAGGCCTTTTCCGTCCGGATCGTGTCGAGGATGTTGGCACCCTTCGTACGGACTTCAGCCAGCAGCTTGGCTTCGAACCGGTTCACGTCCTCGATCTTGACCTTGTCGAGGTAGCCGCGGACGCCGGCGAAGATTGAAACGACCTGCTCTTCCACCGGCAGCGGCGAGAACTGGCCCTGCTTCAGCAGTTCGGTCAGACGCGCGCCACGGTTCAGCAGGCGCTGGGTCGAGGCGTCCAGATCGGAAGCGAACTGGGCGAAGGCGGCCATCTCGCGGTACTGCGCGAGTTCCAGCTTGATGGTGCCCGCGACCTGCTTCATCGCCTTGATCTGGGCAGCCGAGCCGACGCGGCTGACCGACAGGCCGACGTTGATGGCCGGACGGATACCGCGATAGAACAAGCCGGTTTCCAGGAAGATCTGGCCGTCGGTGATCGAGATCACGTTCGTCGGGATGTACGCGGACACGTCGCCGGCCTGCGTCTCGATAATCGGCAGGGCGGTCAGCGAACCGGCGCCCTTGCTGTCGTTCATCTTCGCCGCACGCTCGAGCAGGCGGGAGTGCAGGTAGAACACGTCGCCGGGATAGGCTTCGCGGCCCGGCGGACGGCGCAGCAGCAGCGACATCTGGCGGTAGGCGACGGCCTGCTTGGACAGATCGTCGTACACGATCAGGGCGTGTGCCGCGTTGTCACGGAAGAACTCGCCCATGGCGCAGCCGGTGTAGGGCGCCAGGAACTGGAGCGGAGCCGGCTCGGACGCGGTCGCGGCGACCACGATCGAGTACTCCATGGCGCCGGCGTCTTCCAGGGTCTTGACGATCTGGGCGACGGTCGAGCGCTTCTGCCCGACGGCGACATAGATGCAGTAGAGCTTCTTGCTGTCGTCGCCGGACTGGTTGATGCCCTTCTGGTTCAGGAAGGCATCGATGGCGACGGCGCTCTTGCCGGTCTGACGGTCACCGATGATCAGCTCGCGCTGACCGCGCCCGATCGGAACCAGGGCGTCGATGGCCTTGAGGCCGGTCTGCATCGGCTCGTGGACCGACTTGCGCGGAATGATGCCGGGAGCCTTCACTTCGACGCGGGTCATGGTCACGTCGACCAGCGGGCCCTTGCCGTCGATCGGGTTGCCGAGACCGTCGACCACGCGGCCGAGCAGACCACGGCCGACCGGGACTTCCACGATGGCGCCGGTCCGCTTGACGACGTCGCCTTCCTTGATGTCACGGTCGTCGCCGAAGATCACGACGCCGACGTTGTCGGATTCGAGGTTCAGCGCCATCCCTTTGATGCCGTTGGGGAATTCGACCATCTCGCCGGCCCGGACATTGTCCAGGCCGTGGACGCGCGCGACACCGTCGCCGACCGAGAGGACTTGGCCGACTTCGGCGACATCCGCCTCATTCCCGAAATTCGCGATCTGTTGCTTGAGGATCGCGGAAATCTCCGCGGCGCGGATTTCCATCAGCCAACCCCTTTCATGGCGATTTGCAGCTTATTCAGCTTGGTGCGCACGGAACTATCGATCATGCGCGACCCGACTTTGACGATCAGCCCACCGATCAGGGACGGGTCAACGGTGACCTTGACCTCGATCTTGGAGCCCAGCTGGGCCCGCAGGGCATCTGTGAGTGCCTGGACCTGAGGATCCGACAGCTTGTGAGCCGATGTCACGTCGGCGGTCATTTGACCGCGGCGACGCGCCAGCTCGGCCAGATAGCCGTCGATCATGCCCCGGAGCGCGAACAGCCGGCGATTCTGGGCGACGAGCCCGATAAAACGCTGCGTCAGTTCGGAGACGCCCGCCTGCTTGAGGAGGGCGCTCATCGCCCGGCTCTGGTCGCCGCGCGACAGCACGGGGCTGCGCACCATGCGGTTCAGATCGGGACTGTCGACGAGCATCTGCTTGATGGCGCCCAGATCCTGGGCGACCAGGTCCAGCGCCTTGTTTTCGTCCGCAAGCTCAAACAGGGCAGTCGCGTATCGCCCTGCCAGCCCGGATACTCCTGTACCTTCGGATGCCACGCGGTACCTCGGTTCGGTCTATGAGACCTTGTTGATTTTCAGGGCCTTGGAGACAAGACATGCGTCGGGCAGGCCCCCTCCCCTGACGGCGAGCGGTCACATAACACAGGCAACACGGTCGCGCAACCGACTCAAAGCCAACAAGTTCGCGGGCTTGAGGCGGAATACCGCCCGATTTTGCCAATCGAAGGCCGGTATAAAGCCCTCCTGCGACAATAAGGCCAGGGGCAAAGCCGAGTCCAAAAGGGGTGCCGGGCGCAATTAAGCCTGAATTAACTTTGGGTCCGCATCATTGGTGGTGCCGCCGGATGGGCGGTGCGTCAGCCGGCCGGTGGCCGCTGTCAGCCCTCTGGGATTTATCCGCGGATCACGAATGCCATGACCGTCGTCGCCTTCAGCCTGGCCCGCTTCACTCCGGCCGACCTGTCCGAATTCTACGAGATCGCCCGTCCACGCATGGAACGCGGCCTGTGGGCCGGCGTCGCCCGCCAGACCAGTGCCGAGGGCGACCAGTTGCTGGTGACCTTCCCGCACCTGGACCGTCCGGTCTTCCGCTTCGAACGCGACCGGCGCGGCACCTACACCCTGTGGTTCCATGACCGCCAGGGCTGGCACAGCATCGGCTCCGGCTCCACATCGACCGAGTGCCTGTCGATCTGGCGCACGCGCCCAGCGCGGGTCGCCCCGCCGGCGCAGGTCCGCGAGGCTTACTGAGGAAGTAATTGCGATCGGGAACGCCAAGTCCCGCTCAGCGGGACTTGCTGCCGTTTTGCTGACTGTCGACGAAGGCCCGGAGCACGGTGTTCATCCGGCTCTGCCAGCCGCGCCCCTGGCTCTTGAAGAAGTCGACCACTTCCGCGTCGTAGCGCACCGTCACCTGCCGCTTGTTCGCTCGCGAAGCCAGGGGAAACGGGAAACCGGGACGCGCCAGTTCCTCCCAGTTGTCCGGGACGGCCAGATCGGGATCGGAGGCTATCTGCGCCTCGATCTCCTCGTAGGTGTCGTTGCGCGACCAGTCGGTGCGGTCCTCGCCTGCGGCTATCATGGCGTCAATTTCTTCCGCCGTATAGCGCACGGTATCGTCTTTCTTCGCCATCCCTCGCCCTCCTTGCCGAAATGATCCTGATCCGCGTCTCGCGGACCGTCCATACAACGGCGAAAATCTTATTGTCGATCTGGCCGACATTGACCCATCGCTCTTCCTCGCCGCGTACAGAGGAATAGGTCAACACCAGCCTTCCATCGAAAAGTTGACGCATGCGCAGGAAGTCGATACCGCGCGCTTCAAGCGTGCTGAACCGTTTGGCTTCCGACCACTCGAATTCCATACGTCCCTATCCGTAACTACATTGTAGTTACAAAGCTTGCTTCCAACAAGGCATATGGATAGCGTTTATCACGTATTGAATACAAGCGTGGGCTACCCCTATAGGAAGCTGTAGGGGTCGATATCCACCTGCACCCTGACGCTCCCCGGCACTTCGACCCGCGACAGCCATTCGGCGATCAGCGGCTGCACCGACACCGCTCGGGGGGCTTTCAGCAGAAGCCGGCGGCGGTGGCGACCGCGCAGCAGGGCGTAGGGAGCCGGGGCGGGGCCGAGAACCTGGACGGTCTCGGAACGCGGCGCCGTCCGCCCCAAGGCGCGGGCGACCGCATCGACGGTGGTTTCCTCCTCGCCCGAGACGATCAACGCCGCCAGCCGGCCGAACGGCGGCATGCCGTGTTCGTGGCGTTCGTCCGCTTCGCGTTCGTAGAACGACGCCCGGTCGCCGGAAATCAGCGCCTGAAGGACCGGGTGTTCCGGCATGTAGGTCTGGAGCAGGACGCGCCCTGCCCGCTCCGCCCGTCCGGCTCGGCCGGCGACCTGCTGAAGGAGCTGATAGGTCCGCTCGGCGGCGCGCAGGTCGCCTCCGCCCAGGCCTAAGTCCGAGTCCACGACGCCGACCAGCGTCAGCATGGGGAAATGGTGGCCCTTCGCCATCACCTGAGTACCGATCAGAAGGTCGATCTCGTGATCCTGGACGCGTCGGACCATCTCCCGGATCGCATGCGGTCCGATCAGGCTGTCGCTGGTCATCAGCGCCATCCGCTGATCGGGAAAGAGCTGCGTCACCTCCTCCGCGATCCGCTCGACACCGGGTCCGCAGGCGGTCATGGAGCCCTCGGCGCTGCACGAAGGGCAGACGTCCAGTAATTTCATCGTGAAGTCGCAATGGTGGCATTGCAGCTTGCCGGCCAACCGGTGTTCGACCAGCCATGCCGTGCAGTTGGGGCATTGCATGCGGTGGCCGCACGAGCGGCACAGGGTCAGCGGCGCATATCCCCGGCGGTTGAGGAACAGCATCGCCTGCTCCCCTTCCGCGAAGGTGTCGGTCAGGGCCTTGACCAGCGACGGGGCGAGCCAGCGGTTGCGCGGCGGCCGGTCGAGCCGCAGGTCGACCAGCTTGAGGTCCGGCATGCTGGCGCCGCCATGGCGGGCCGGCAGATCGAGCCTGCCGTAGCGTCCGGCATCGGCGTTG
>NZ_JCACHA010000895.1:0-334 GCF_059503625.1 Skermanella sp. | reverse complement strand
ATCGACGATTCGAGAGACGGAGTCGCCGACACGAGCACGATGGGGATGGCGCCCAGATGGGCACGGGCGACCGCCATGTCGCGCGCGTTGTAGATCACCCCGTCTTCCTGCTTGAACGAGGGATCGTGTTCCTCGTCGATCAGGATCAGGCCAAGGTCGGGATAGGGCAGGAACAGGGCGGAACGAGCCCCCACCACGACTCGGGCCGCCCCGGTCGCGACATCTCGCCATGTCGCCCGCCGCTGGGCGCCGGACAAGTCGCTGTGCCACTGGTGCGGCGGAGCGCCGAACCGGGTGGCGAAGCGCTCCAGCCACTGGGCCGACAGGGCTATTT
>NZ_JCACHA010000894.1:0-7727 GCF_059503625.1 Skermanella sp. | reverse complement strand
TGGGCATCCGGGAGCAACTGACCTATTCGCGGCGGTACGAACGCGGTGTCCAGACGCCTCTGGAAACCCTGACGCGGGGGACCGGCACGTGCCGCGATTACGCGTTCCTGATGATGGAGGGCGTGCGCTCGCTCGGCCTCGCCGCCCGTTTCGTAAGCGGCTACATCTTCGTGCCCGGTGCGGGCGATGCGCCGGTCAGGGGCGGCGGCGCCACGCATGCGTGGCTTCAGGTCTACCTGCCGGGGGCGGGATGGGTGGACTTCGACCCGACCAACAGCATCATCGGCAACCGCAATCTGATCCGCGTCGCCGTCGCTTGGGCTCCGGCCCAGGCCTTGCCGCTGTGGGGAACGTATACCGGCCCGCCGTCGTCCTTCCTGGGAATGGACGTCAGCGTGAGCGTCATGGACGAGGCGGAGCCGTAAAGCCTTCCGTACGGCTGCCGTGCCCGCTGGCACGGATATCGCAAGTCGACGCCATCGCCTATACTCTTCGAACAGCTGCACTGGCCGGCAAAGATCGACAGACCAAGATACGCCAGCAAAAACAACAAGGAGCCAGACCATGCGAATCAAGGTAGGGTACGAGCTGGTCTACGAATGTCCTCAGCCGACGCCGATGCTGCTGATGCTGAACATTCACTATTCGCGCGCGTCGGACATAGTGGTCCCGGACCACTTGGTGACCGACCCGCCCTTGCCGATCACCGCCTATCGCGACGGCTTCGGCAACTGGTGCAGCAGGATCGTGGCGCCTAAGGGCGTGACAAGGATCAGCACGTCCGCCGTGGTCCGCGACAGCGGCAAGCCCGACGTTATCGTGCCGACGGCCCGGCAGCATTCGCTGGAGGAACTGCCGGAAGAAGCCCTGGTGTTCCTGCTGGCCAGCCGCTACTGCGAAACGGAACTGCTCAGCGATGTCGCCTGGGAGTTGTTCAGCAAGACCGAACCCGGCTGGAACCGCGTGCAGGCGATCTGCGATTTCGTCCACAATCACATCAAGTTCGACTACATGCAGGCCAGGGCGACCCGGACTGCCTTCGAGGCCTACAATGAAAAAGTAGGCGTTTGCCGGGATTATGCCCATCTGGCGCTCACTTTCTGCCGCTGCATGAATATTCCCGCGCGCTACTGCACCGGTTATCTCGGCGATATCGGCGTGCCGCCGCCCTACGGCGTGATGGACTTCGCCGGCTGGTTCGAGGTCTATCTGGGCGGCCAGTGGTACACCTTCGATGCCCGCAACAACACGCCCCGAATCGGCAGGGTCCTGATCGCACGCGGCCGCGATGCGGTGGACGTGGCGCTCAGCACGACCTTCGGGCCGAACACGCTGACCGGGTTCTCGGTGATCACCGACGAGATGCCGGACGCGGCGTGACTTTATCGGAGGCCGCGACGTCCCATTAGAGGCTGCCACTTCTGGCAAATTGTTTGTTCCCCAGACTGCTCCTTATCCTTCGATGGCACTCGGTATCGTGCTGAAACGAAAAGATAAGATAAGAGCAGTCCTCGGGGGGAGAACATCCGTTATGGGAAGAGTGGCAGCTACGGTCGCATCGACGCTTTGCCTGCTGATCGGCATGGCGCCGGTTGCGATGGCGAAGGACGGCCGCGACGACGACGGCGGCAAGAAGGGGCGGCCCGACAGGATCGAGCGGATCGAGGAGCAGATCCTCGGCAAGGTCCTGCGGGCCGACTACGACGGCCGGAGCAACGACCTGCTGACGGCGGGCCTTGGGGCAACGGGGCTGGCGAACCCGCTGGCGCCGGCGCCGGCGAACCCGGTGGCGCCGACGCCGGAAGAGCTTCGACGGCTCGCCATCTACAACAATTACCGGGCGCTGGTAGACGTGTCGGCGGACGGCGGCTACGGCAGGCTCTACGGTCCGCTGGTCAATGCCATGGGCGATGCGAAGGCCCGCGACGGCAAGGTTGCAGGTACCGAGTATCTGGCGCTGCTGGACGGCAAGCGCGGCCATCGCGACGATGACGACGACGGCAACTCGCGGGTGACGGTGGCGCTCCAGGTGCCCGAGACCTTCGATCCCGCCAATGCCTGCATGGTGACCGCGACGTCGTCCGGCTCGCGCGGGGTCTATGGCGCCATCGGGACTTCCGGGGAATGGGGCCTGAAGAAGGGCTGTGCCGTCGTCTATGTCGACAAAGGCACCGGCACCGGCTTCTTCGATCTCCAGAACCGCAAGGGCTACACGGTCCAGGGCGAGTTCGTGGACGCGGGCAGGACGGTCGAACCGCTGAACTTCGACCCGAAGATCCCGCGCCGGGAGCTGGATCGGTACAACAAGGACAACCCGAACCGCTGGGCGATCAAGCACGCCCATTCCCAGGAGAATCCGGAAGAGGACTGGGGCACCGATACGCTGAGGGCGATCCAGTTCGGTTTCTACCAGTTGAACCGGCACTTCGCCGACGACAAGGCAGTGGGCAGGATCACGCCGGCCAATACGCTGGTCATCGCGTCTAGCGTGTCCAACGGCGGTGCTGCGGCGCTGCGCGCGGCGGAGGAGGACAGGAAGGGCTGGATCGACGGCGTCGCCGTGTCGGAGCCGAACGTCAACCCGAAGCGCGACCGGTCGTTTGCGATCCAGCAGGGCAATGGGCAGCCGCTGGTCGAGCACGGCAGGCCGCTCTACGATTACATCACCTTCTATACGCTGTACGAGGGCTGTGCGGCGGCGACGCCTGCCAATGCGCGGGCGGCCAAGGTCTGCACCGATCTCAAGAGCCGTGGGCTGATCGACAGCGGCGGTCCGGTCGAGGAACAGGCGGCGGAAGCTCGGGAGAGAATCCGGAAATACGGCATCCTGCCGGAGCAGAACGTGTTGGCCGCCTTCTACTGGTCGGTCAACGTCTATCAGTCCGTTGCGGTCGCCTACGCAAACGCTTATTCCAGGTCAAGCGTGACCGACAATCTCTGTGGCTTCTCCTACGCCTTCGCCGATGCAACCGGCAAGCCGGCCCCGCTGCCGGCGGCCAACGCGGCCCTGGCCTTCTCCGGATCGAACGGCGTGCCGCCGACCGTCGGCATCCAGTTGATCCGAAACGGTGTGTCCGCGACGACGGTCGGCGGGGTGGCGGCGCCGATGGCCGATGTCGATGGCGCCGTCTGTCTGCGTAACCTTTGGACCGCTGGCGATAAGTCGCGAAGGGGCGGCGATGACCGCAATCCGGCGAAGCGGCTGAGCAAGGGCGTGGAAGACGTGCTCACCACGTCGGCACTGCGCGGCAAGCCCACAGTCATCGTCCATGGCCGGTCGGACGCGCTGATCGCGGTCAACCACTCTTCCCGGTCGTATTATGGCTCGGCTTTGAAGAAGCGGCAGAACATCCGGTACTACGAAGTCACCAATGCCCATCACCTGGATGCCTTCAACGTCCTGCCGGGCTTCAACGCCGCTTACATCCCCCTGCACGTCTACTTCAATGAAGGGCTGGACCGGCTTTACGATCACCTGAAGAGCGGGAAGCAACTGCCGCCCAGTCAGGTCGTCCATACGGTTCCGCGAGGCACCGGAGCGCCGACGATCACGGCGGCGAACGTTCCGCCGATCGCGGAGACGGTGGCGGAAAAGGACCGTATTACCTTCGACGGTTCGGTGCTGCGCATACCGGAGTGAGATGGGGTAGAAGTTTAGTGGATGACATGAAGGCTTCGCGTTGAAGTCTTCATGCTATCTTAGTAGTTTTGTAGGTCGGTCTAAAGCGAAGCGGCAGCCGACATAGACGCGCCTGCTTGTCGGCTGCCGCTTCGCTTTAGACCGACCTACGGCGGTGAGTCATCTCTATTTAGCCGGCGTCCCATGAAGATCGTGCCGGCCACGGGCGTTTCGTAATACGGATCGATCGGCTGGAAGCCCGCTTTCCGGTAGAGCGCGATTGCCTCCCCCATAGTCGGCAGGGTGTCCAGCCGCATCTCGCCATAGCCGATCCGCGCCGCTTCGGTGACGACGGCATCGACCAGCGCCTTGCCGAGACGCAGCCCTCTTGCCTGTGGCGACACGTAGAGCCGCTTCATCTCGCAGCGGCCAGCATCGTCCAGGGGCCGGAGCGCCACGCATCCGAGCGGTTCGCCGTCCGTGCCCCAAGCGATGAGCAAGGCGCCGGACGGCGGCGCGTATTTGCCCGGAAGGCCGGCTAGTTCCGCTTCAAAGCCTTGATACGACAGATCGATGCCGAGCGCCGCTGCGTATGCGGTGAACAGTCGCTTCACGGCATCGAGATCGGCGGACGACCCGGCGCTGACGATCTGGAAAGTGGCATCGGACATGGCGCCACCTTACCGGCCGGCACCGCTCCGGACAATGAGGATGCCGCGTTACTCCTGCAAAGCTGCCGCCGGCGTCGGGTCGGGCGTGTCGGTCCACTCGTAGAGGTCGACGGGGGCGCCGCCGTTCATCACGAAGCGTTCGAACGGGTATTCGTGGTGGACGGGGTGCTGATCGTAGTGCTTGACCTTGCGATAGTTGTATTCGAGGTTCCGGTCCAGCATCCGGCGCACGTCTTCCCGCATTTCCCGGTAGAAGATGCCGTCTTCGACCGCGATGAAGCGGGGGCGGCTGTCGAGTATCCTTTGCATCTCGACGGCGGGATCGACCCAGGGGCAGCCGTCGCGGCCCGGATAATTGAAGTTCGGCAGGCCGGTGAAGGAGAAGCGCGTCGGGCTTTCGGCGCCGGTCAAGAAGTAGATGGCGGGCTGGAATCCGACGACGTAGAGCTTGTCTTCGGGCTGAAGCAGCGGCTTGAGGTCGGCTGCGACGCGGCGCGGGGTATCGCCGGCCCAGGCGTCGCCCGCCAGCCGGTCCTTGACGATGTAGATGCTGTGCATCAGCGGATGCTTGGCGACGGCGTAGACGGTGATGCCGCCGAGGACGGCCAGGAAGGCAGCCCTCGCGCGCCGGCGCGGCAGGTGGATCAACAGGCCGCGCCCGAGCGCCAGCCCGGTCAGCAGGCAGAGCGGCGGCAGGAATTGCAGGAAGTAGTGGTCCGATGCGATCCGCAGGAAGATCTGGCACAGGATCACCGCGACGATCCAGACCGTCAGGAACAGGACGGCACGCTTCTCCCGGCCGTCGGTAGTCAGCCAGCGGGCGGACAGGGCCGCCACGACGGCGCCGATCCAGATCGGCGCCTGCTCCGACATGGCGCGGAAGCCGGCATCCCAGGAGATCGGGCGGGTAATCCCGTAGAAGACGCGGTGCGCTTCGACATTGGCGGCGAACCAGGCATCGGCATGGCCGGTGACGGCATAGAGCAGGATGACGCCGATGGTGGGGACCAGCGCCATGACGCCCAAGAGGATCAGCGGCTTCAGGCTGGCGCGCAGGTTGGCGGTGAAGTCGCGGAAGGTGGGCGTGGTCAGGATGAAGTAGCCGGCCAGGAAGGCCAGCATGTCGAACAGCACCGACTGCTTGATCTGGATCGCGACGCCCAGGATCAGCCCGACCCCGGCCATCAGCGCCAGTCCCGGACGCTCGCCCCGGACGACGGGGCGCAGCACCAGCAGAAGGGCCAGGACGGCGCAGGCGTTCTGAAAGATTTCCCCCTGGAAGGCCATGCCGCCATCGGCAAGGCTGAAGATCAGGTACCCCAGCCCCGCGACGATCCCGATGGCCCGGCGTCCGTCCGGGAACAGGAGAGCCGCGATCCGGCTGAGCATCCACGCGGTCAGGCCGACGGTCACGCTTGAGCCCATGCGCGCCGCAATTACCGGATCGATCGGCAGCATCGTGAAGGGCGTCGCCAGGGCGAATAGACCGAAGGGCTTAAGGTCGCAGACGGTCGTGTAAGGCATATGGCCGCGAGCGAATTCCGCGCCCATCAGTAGATACATGCTTTCATCGTAGTTGAGTACCGAATAGAGTAGAGCCGGCGATCTCAGAAGGATGGCACCCACTATGAAACTAATAATCACGAAACTTTCGTAACGAATTTGGGTGCTTCGGTTTTCGTTTATACTCATATCGTACACTTTCAAGAAAAATCTACATTTATGCGTGTTGGCACCCGATAACTACCATCCGCCCGGACCATTTAAGACAAACAACCGTAGTAGCCCTTCGATGCGAATATACTCATATCGAGCGATCATTAGATTGTTACAGGCACAAGTCGGTTATGATTGTGTTTCGATGGGAAACGCCTGACCAGCGATAGCATTGCCGTCTGGTGAGACATCGGGGACAAACAATCAGTCGGAAAATTATTACGGAATAAAATCCAAAAACGTGAACAGTGCCGGATTCACTAGAACAGCCGAGACAAATTTTCGACAGGTACTTTCGGAATGGAACAGTAAGCCCCAATGTCGGGTTTATCGCGACATGAATTGCGGGCTGCCGGCATCGGATTGGAGGTTTCCATCCGAATAGACCCCATGTCCGCTGTCGGAAAACCAAGATACAGGAAGTTCGTATGAGTTGGGCCGGACCCTTTCAGATCGAGATTGGCAAGACACGATACAGCACCCCGCCAAAGTACTCTCAGTCCACATCGCCGTCAGACAACGAAGACACGATTCCCCTGGTATGTTTCTCGCACCTCCGGTGGAATTTCGTCTATCAGCGTCCGCAGCACCTGCTGTCTCGGTTCGCAAGGGACTACCGGGTCTATTTCGTCGAAGAGCCCGTCGATAGCGAGAGCCGAACGGCTTGGCTGGACGTCCGGACGGACGAAGGCGGCGTGCGGGTCGTCGTTCCCAAGCTGCCGGAAGGCCGCACGGTCGAGCAGACCAACGAGACGCTGCGCACGCTGCTGGACGACTTCTTCGCAGCGGAAAGGATCGTCGATCCGGTGCTCTGGTACTACACGCCGATGAGCCTGGACTTTACGGACCACCTGAAGGGCCGCGTCACCGTCTACGACTGCATGGACGAGCTTTCCGCCTTCAAGGGCGCCCCGCCGGAACTGATCGGGCGCGAGCGGACCTTGCTGGGCAAGGCCGATCTGGTCTTCACCGGCGGCTACAGCCTGTGGGAAGCCAAGCGGTCGCTGCACGCCAACGCCCATCCGTTCCCGAGCAGCGTCGATGTCGCCCACTTCGCCCAGGCCCGCGCCGGCATGGCGGAGCCGGACGATCAGAAGGACATCCCGCATCCCCGGCTGGGCTTCTACGGCGTGATCGACGAGCGGCTCGATATCGCCCTGCTGGACGAGCTGGCGGCCAAGCGGCCGGATCTGCATCTGGTCATGGTCGGCCCGGTCGTGAAGATCGACCCGGCGACGCTGCCGAAGCATCCGAACATCCACTACCTCGGCCCCAAGGTCTACGACGAGCTGCCGCAGTATCTGGCCGGCTGGGACGTGGCCCTGATGCCGTTCGCGCTGAACGAGTCCACCCGGTTCATCAGCCCGACCAAGACGCCGGAATATCTGGCGGGCGGCTGTCCGGTGGTCTCCACCGCCATCCGCGACGTCGTCCGCACCTATGGCGACTCAGGAGTGGTCCGGATCGCCGGCACCGCCGACGAGTTCGCCGCCGCGATCGATGCGGCTCTTGAAGACGCCAAGGACCGGGACCGCCTGCTGCGCACCGCCGATGCGGTGCTGAGCGACATGTCCTGGGACAAAACCTGGAACGAAATGAAGGAGAAGATCGAATGCGCGCTTTGACGCCCAATGGTACCGCCGGCGGAGCCGCCAAGGGGGCTGTCGTCGCCATGCCGAAGCGGACCAGGTTCGCCAACACGCGTTCGGGTTTCGACTATC
>NZ_JCACHA010000893.1:0-7728 GCF_059503625.1 Skermanella sp. | reverse complement strand
TTCTCCTGCGTCAGCCGTTCGACCGCCTGCTGGGTGCGCCAGCCGGTGATCTGGGTGTGGCCGATGCCGGTCTTGCCGTTCAACTGGTCCTTCCGGGTCTGGATCCAGCGGGTCAGGCTGCCCTGGGGATCGATATCGACGACGGCGACGCGAAGACCCGCTTCCGACCACGCGATAGCCAGATGCGCCGCCAGGGTGGTCTTTCCCGCCCCGCCCTTCTGCTGCGCCACGGTGTAAATTCTGCCCGCCATGCCCGCTCCGCTCACCGGCTATGCCGCCGATTATCATTGAAAAAAAGCCGCAATCGCCGCAGCAACGGCATAGTGCATCCAGATCGACAACAGGCCAAGGGTGGTGTTTGGCTTTCGCAAGCCGGAATAACACTTTACTAGTATGAACATGAGCAAAATCGTCAGCCCCAAGCCCGCCAATCCAGGGCGCAAGCCCGAACTGGTCCCGCCGACCGACACCAACATCGCGCGGGCGGCCGACCTGCTGCGCGCGGGCGGGCTGGTGGCGTTCCCGACGGAGACGGTCTACGGCCTGGGCGCCGATGCGACCGACGACCGCGCCGTCGCCAGCATATTCGAGGCGAAAGGCAGGCCCCGCTTCAACCCGCTGATCGTCCATTTCCCCGACTTGGGCGCCGCCGAAGCCGTCGTCCGCTTCGACGAGCGGGCCGAAAGGCTGGCGGAAACCCTGTGGCCGGGAGCGCTGACGCTGGTGCTGCCGCGCCGGGCCGACAGTCCGCTGTCGCTGCTGGTCAGCGCCGGACTGGAGTCGGTCGCGGTCCGCGTCCCCAACCATCCCGTGGCGCGCTCGCTGCTGAAGGCGGTGGGGCGTCCGATTGCCGCACCCAGCGCCAACCGCTCCGGCGCCGTCAGCCCGACGACGCCGCTGCACGTCGCGGAGAGCCTGGGCGACCGCGTCGGCCTGATCCTGGCCGCCGGCCGCTGCCCGATCGGGCTGGAATCGACCGTGCTCGACCTGACCGGCGCCGACCCCGTCCTGCTGCGCCCCGGCGGCGTCACTCGGGAGGAGTTGGAATCCCTGCTCGGGACGAAGGTCCTGACGCCCGAGCACCAGCCGCCCGGCGCCGACCCCGACGCGCCGAAGTCGCCCGGCATGCTCGCCAGCCACTACGCTCCCGGCTGTCCGGTGCGGCTTGGCGCGCACGACGCCGGCGCCGACGAGGCGCTGCTGTCGTTCGGCCCCGACACCTTCGTACGCGGCGGGGCGACCCGGCTGAACCTGAGCCCGCAGGGCGACCTGTTCGAGGCGGCAGCCAACCTGTTCGCCATGCTGCGCGCCCTGGACCGGCCCGAGCATTCGGCCATCGCCGTCATGTCCATCCCCGAACAGGGTTTGGGCGTCGCCATCAACGACCGCCTGCGCCGCGCCGCGGCTCCGCGCGGACCCGCCACCCTTCCCGAACAGCCGCCAGCCCCCTGATAGCAACATGCCCGAAACCAAGAAAATCGACCCCGCCCTGCTCGACCGCCTGCGCGCCATCGTCGGCCCTTCCGGGCATATCGACGATCCCGCCGACATGGAACCCTACGTTGCCGAATGGCGCGGCCGGTATCGCGGGGCGACCCCGCTGGTGCTGCGCCCGGCCTCCACGCAGGAGCTGTCGGACGTGATGCGGGCCTGTGCGGAGGCCGGCGTTCCGGTCGTGCCGCAGGGCGGCAATACCGGACTGGTCGGCGGCTCGATCCCGTCGGCGGACAACAGCGAAGTGCTGATCAGCCTGTCGCGGATGAACAGGATCCGGGAGATGGACCCGCTGAACTACACGGTCACGGTGGAAGCCGGCTGCGTGCTCCAGACGCTCCAGCAGGCGGCGGCCGACGTGGACCGCCTGTTCCCGCTGAGCCTGGGCGCCGAGGGCACCTGCCAGATCGGCGGCAACATCTCCGCCAACGCCGGCGGCACCATGACGCTGCGCTACGGCAATACCCGCGACCTGGTGCTGGGCCTGGAGGTCGTGCTGCCCGACGGCCAGATCTGGAACGGCATGCGGCGGCTGCGCAAGAACAACACCGGCTACGACCTGAAGCACCTGTTCATCGGGGCCGAGGGCACGCTGGGCTTCATCACCGCCGCCGTGCTCAAGCTGTTCCCCCGGCCCAAGCAGGTCGAGACCGGCTTCCTGGCGGTCCGCGACCCCGACGCCGCGATCGAGCTTCTGGCCAGCCTGCGGTCCGCCAGCGGCGACAGCCTCAGCGCCTTCGAGCTGATGCCCCGCATAGCCCTGGACTTCGCGCTCAAGCACGTCGCCGGCACGATCGACCCGCTGTCGGAGCCGTTCCCCTGGTACGTGCTGCTGGAACTGTCCACCGGCACGGGAGGCGACGCCTTCCGCGAGACGATCGAGGAAGCGCTGGGCGAGGCGATGGAGGCGGGACTGGTCCAGGACGCCACCCTGGCGTCGAGCGAGGCCCAGGCCAAGCAGCTCTGGTTCATCCGCGAGGCCATCGTCGAGGCGCAGAAATACGAGGGCGGCTCGATCAAGCACGACATCTCGATCCCGGTGTCCTGCGTCGGCAGCTTCATCGCCCAGGCGACCGAAGCGGTCGAGCGGACGATCCCCGGCGCGCGTCCGGTGCCGTTCGGCCATGTCGGCGACGGCAACATCCACTTCAACGTAAACCAACCGGTCGACGCCGACACCGAAGCCTATCTGGCCCAGTGGGACAAGCTGAACGAAGTCGTCCACGACATCGTCCTGAGCATGGACGGCTCGATCAGCGCCGAACACGGCATCGGCACCTTCAAGCGCGAGGAGCTTCAACGCGTCAAGTCGCCGGTCGAGCTGGACCTGATGCGCCGGATCAAGGCGACCCTCGACCCGCAGGGGCTTATGAATCCGGGCAAGGTGCTTTAAAAGCCGCCGCCTTTCAGGGAAGTCAGGTCATGGGGCCGTCGTGCGCGTGATATCCAGTCCGAGGATCCGGAGCACGCCGGGTCCTGGAACGGCCCCATCGGCGGGTAAGACCGTCAGCACCGGCGTTCCGGGGGCGATGCCGGGCGGGCAATGCAGCGCTTCGGTAAACAGGATGTGCCAGTTGCCGCGCACGCAGTAGGCTCCCGGCCTCACCCGCTTGCCGTAGGCCAGCAGGCTCGCCGTGTTGGCCCAGACCGCTACCCAGTTCCTGGTGCTGTCCAGGTCGAGCACGGCGGGACCTGGTTCGAACTCGACCAGTGCGCGATGCGCTTCCGGAATGCCGGCGACGCTGTCGGACGGGCGCCGGGGGCCGAATGCGAGAAGCAGCGCTACGCCCAGCACGGCGGTAAGCGCCAGACGGCCATGCCTTCGGATATCCGTCGCCTTATGAAGCGCACAGACCGTCACGGCCGTCAGCAGGCCGGGTACCGAGCGGTAGAAGTAGATGATGTAAGCCTGATCGAGGAGGTCGACGGCGAAGACCGTGTAGAACAGCACGGCCAGGGTCGATGCGGCCAGAGCCGCCAGGAAGCCCAGGCGTTCACCGAGGTCGCGGCGGTCGCGGCGGTCGCCCGCTCCGGTCCTCAGCAGGACCCACATCAGTACCGCCGACGGTATGAGCATCGCAGCACCACCCCAGCAGGCGAAGACATAGGTCAGGCTGGCCGCCAGCGAGTTCGAGTGCCGGGCACTGCCGTAGCCGAAGTATTGCCCCAGCGGACCGGGGAAATGCAGCACGGTCTGGGCGAGGAGCGGCAGCAGGAACACTGCCACGACGGCGGCAGCGGCGATCAGGTGCTTGCGGTAGCGCGGCACCGTTTCGGGCGACACCAGTTTCGGCCAGACCTCGTCGGACAGCCAGCGCGTCGCCGACAGGTGGACCAGCGCACCGATGACGATCATCAACCCGATGATGCCGATGAACGAGGCATGGCCGTGGACCAGGAAACCCGCCGCCAGGGTCAGCGGGACGAGCGCGTCCAACCGTCCCGAGGTGACCCGCGCCAGAGCCAGCGTGAAGACGGCGAAGGGCGCGAAGTAGAGGAACGGCAGCCAGATGCCGAACAGGAATCCAGGGTCGTTCAGGAGCGTATAGGCGATGAAGACGGCCAGGCCCGATGCCGCGGCGCCGGCCGAACGCGAAAACCTTGCCAGCAGGAACCAGAGCAGCGAGAGCCAGCCGGCGTTGAGCGCCGCCGTTCCCAGCATCTGCCCGCCCATCGGGGTCGGGGTCAGGCGCAGAAGATCGTGGAACAGGTATTCGCCGGCGGCCATCACATAGAAATATGCCGGTCCCGGATGATTGAATCCGACGCGCGAGTAGTTGCCGGTCAGCAGGACGCTTCGCTTGGCTTCGAGAACCAGCAAGGTATTTGCTGCCAGATCGCCATATTCGAAAAGGAGTTTACCGGTCGAAGGCAGCCATCCGCCCAGCATCAACAGCGCCATGGCCAGAAAAACAGCGCCGGTCATAGGCCATTCCGGCTCGGACTTCATGATCGTCATTGTGCAGATATTCCTCGACACGCCGCATTCCGATCTGCATCAAGTGAGGAGCTTCGTGACTTCACTCGCTTACAGGAACGCTGCCGGTCGTATGCCGGAGGCGGCATGAATGACCGAACCGTTCGGTGTTATGCGCCCGGTCTTATGGGTGAGAAATTGAAAATTCCTTAATACTCAATCCGTTGCGACATTAGAACGCTTCTCAGGCAGATGGAATCGGCAGGTCGAACAGGGCGGTGAATCCACCTCGCTGAATGTCTGAATATGCTATTTGACAAAAATTTCTTCATCGGCACATTGGGTATAGCGTCAGAAGGAATTTGGTTAATGATATTTAGCAAAATTAGGAGCTTCTTTAACTCAAGGGATTATGCGGTAACTATTATCTTTCTAACTTTCATATTCCTGATCTATGCGTTCCTGTTCCTCAGTCACCCGGCCCTGCCCCATGACATGGCATCCGGCTGGTGGGGATGGTGGGACCAAAGCCAGTACATAAAATCCGCCAAGGCGCTTTCCCGGATCGACCTAAGTCCAGCCGAACACTGGTACTTTCCCGGATACGCCCTTCTCGGCGCAGTCTTCTATAAATCGATGCCGACTCACGCATTCTTTTTCGTCGACGCGCTCTGCCTTCTCGTCACGGCACTCTGCTTTATCAGGATATCCCGCCATTTCGGCGTCGGCACCGTTGCCGCATCGGCGGTATTCGCGTTCAGCACGGCTTTCAACGGCGTCATCATCGAACAGTTCGTGGTCCCGTGGAGCACGACCCCGTCCTGCGCGATCATCTACATCATCCTTACGCTTTTTCTCAACCGGACGGCAGACGCGCTGAAGTTCTTCCTGATGGGACTGCTGGCCAGCATCGTCCTTATCATACGTCCGATGGATGTGATCTCCACGGCGCCGGTTTTCGTCTTTCTGGCGGCGAATGCGGCCATCAGCCTGCTCCGGAGCCCCCGCAACCGGGCCGGCTATCCTCCTGATGGTGTTTCCCCGGCCACCCTCGCCTTCCTGATCGGGGGCGGCTTGACCGGGCTTTTCGGCGTCGCTCTCGCCTATTACGCGATTTATGGCTGGGCCGTTTCCCCTTACCTAGCGATAGCGCAGGATATCGGGTTCATTTTCTCCGCTCTGCCGATCAAGCTCTACGTACTCTTCATCGACCCAACCGCCGTGTACGGCCAGGGCACGGCCATCCTCAAGGCTTATCCCTGGATCTTCCTGTCGCTGATCGGGATCGTCTGCTGCCTGCTGGAAAGGTCGCGTCTTGCCATAGTGGCCGCCTGCGTCCTGGTCCATATCTTCTTTTATGCCTGCTACGCAGACTTGCTACCGACCAACATCTGGCATTTCGGACTTATTCATTATCTGAAATGGACATTCCCTCTCTTTGGTCTCTTCGCTTGGCTGGCGGTGAAGAACGTCCTGTCCGGCCGCCGGACCGTATCGGCCGCCGTCGCCGCGGCCGGCCTGATCGGCCTCCTGTCGGTCCGCATCGAGCTGGAACGGGTGGATGCCGTCGCCGGCACGGCCTCGCCGTCCGGTTTCCAGGCCACGTTCGCCGACATGGGAGCGATCGCCGCCATCGACGTCCCGATGTCGGGGGGGGGTCCCCAAGGGATTGAACGATTGGCCGGTGAGTCTTGACGCCGATGGAAAAAGCCTGCGCCGGTATGCCGAGTTCCTGTCGGCTCCGCAGGTCTTTGGGCTGAGGATCATCCTGCCCCGCCCTGTCCATGCCGCCACCGTCGCCGGCACCTTTGATCCTTCCGGCGCGATGAGCCCGACCGGCAAACCGCCGATAGGCCGGCGCTATGATATCGGCTTAGGCTGGCCCTGCTGGCTTCCTCCTTACGGCTGCAAAGCACCCGATGCCGATTGGGCCTTCGAACTGCGCGACGGCGAGCGGATCGACTTCCGGAAAGGCGGCAACAGCCTCCGCTACGCCGTCAAGGGCTGGAGCGGACAGGAGGACTGGGGGACCTGGACCGATGGGAGCAAGGCATCGCTCAGGTTTCCCTTCGCCGTCGGCAATCTGGCGCCAAGGCAGGACCTCGAGTTGACGATCGACGCCAACGCATTCGGCACTCCGAAACATCTTCGACAGAACGTCCGGGTGATCGTCAACGACGAAGATATGGGCGAGTTCAATTTGGATGCGGCGGACGGGCCGCAGACTTTGGCCGTGAAGATCCCCAGGCGGACGGCGGTCAAGCAGTATCCGGTCACCGTCGTCCTGGACCTCAAGGACGCGATTTCGCCCGAGGCGCTTGGCGTCTCCGAGGACACGCGAAGGCTGGGCTTGGGCGTCAGTGGGTTGGTGCTGAAAACAGTGCCGGCGCCATAGAGCCGTGGAAGACAGTTTCCGTTACCCGTTCAAGCCGGCTTGGACGGGGAACCGCCGGCAGTTCCATCGTCGCCCGCCCCCTGCCCCATCTCCCAGCGCGGAGTCTTGTCGAAGACGATGAACTGACGCGCGGCGAAGTTCCAGATGAAGGCGACGCCAGTGCCGCCGACCTTGCCCAGCATGACCGGCAACCCCAGAAGTTCGACCATGCCCGCCATGAACGCGACGTTGATCACGAAGCCCAGGCCGCTGACCAGATAGACCAGCGCCAGTTCTGACCGCCCGGAAAGTTTGCCTTTCCTGAACCCGATCCGGAAGGAAAGCAGGTAGTTGACGTAGGTCGCCACCGCGAAGCCGCAGGCGGAGGCCGGGATATAGTGCAGGTCGGCGAAGGAGAAAGCGGCATAGAAAGCCGTCCACTCGACCAGCGACGACAGCCCTCCGATCACGAAATACACCGCGAAACTGGCGGCATATCGCTTGATGAAGGAGAGCAGGATGGTCATGGCTTGCTCAGGAAGGAATACTTGACGATGGCGTAGATCGCCCTGAAGGCGTCCTTCAGTCCGATCTTCTTTCCCTCGTCATAGGTCCGGCCATAATAGGAAATCCCGACCTCGTAGAAGACGCAGTGCCGCCTTGCCAGCTTGGCGGTGATTTCCGGTTCGAAGCCGAAGCGGTCCTCCTCGATCGTCACCGACTGGATCACTTCCCGGCGGAACACCTTGTAGCAGGTCTCCATGTCGGTCAGGTTGATGTTGGTCGCGAAGTTCGAGCAGAGCGTCAGGATGCGGTTGGCGACCATGTGCCAGAAATAGACGACGCGATGGGCCTCGCCGCCGGCGAAGCGGGAGCCGTAGACGACGTCGGCGCCATGGTTGAGGATCGGGTCGATCAGGCGCGGGTATTCCTTGGGATTGTA
>NZ_JCACHA010000892.1:0-7750 GCF_059503625.1 Skermanella sp. | reverse complement strand
GTGGACGCCAAGGGTCCCGGCGCCGCCGTCGGATTGGGCAGCGTATGGCTGCTGCCGCCGACCCTGACGGTGCAGTACCATTTCATGCCCAAGTCCCGGTTCAGCCCCTATGTCGGCGCCGGCCTGAACTACACGATCTTCTACAACGAGAAGAGCGGTGACGTCGGTTCCATCAACTACGACAACGGGTTCGGGTATGCCCTCCAGGCGGGCATCGACTATGCGATCTCAGGCCCTTGGACGCTCAACCTCGATGTCAAGAAGCTGTGGCTGAACACCGACGTCAAGGTCAATGGCGGCGCGCTCAAGGCGGATGTCGACATCGATCCCTGGATCGTCGGCATCGGGGTCGGCTACCGGTTCTAGTTACGGCTTGGATGCCGGGCCTTTTAGGCCCGACATCCAGCGCGCCGGACCGGCAGGTCCTCGGCTCCCGTATTCACGAGCGTTGTCCCAGGATGGCAGGATACTATTGTAAGACTAGGTAGAGTCGGTCATTCGGAGAAAACGCGATGCGGTCCCTGGTCCTGTTAGCCACGTGTTTCTGTCTCAGCGGCTGCGGTCTTGCCGCCGCACCGTGCCGGGTGGCCTCGGCGGTAATCAAGATCGTCCCGGTCGTCGGACATGCTGCGGCCGCGCCGACCGACGCCTGCGCAGCGGTCATCGATCCCTAGGCTTCCGTTATCGCACCTTCCAAACCGCGGTGCTCTGGCCAAACCGCGGTGCTTTGGGTGTCCCGAAGCGACGGAAAGCTCAGGCGACCAGGGTAAGCGCGTCGGTTCGCGACAGGCTTTCCGCCAGGAAGGTGACGAGCGGCTGGATCAGTTCGGCCGCTTCCGACTCTTCCCCGATCACCGTGATCTCCGTCATGGGCAGCGCCGGCCAGTGGACCGGCGCGCGGAGGATCTGCATGTCTTCCTGCACGAACGACTTGCCCAGCACGGTGACTCCCAACCCGCCCGCGACCGCAGCCTGAACGCCCATCAGGCTGCTGGCCGTGCAGGCCACGGTCCATTCGCGCCGGACCGAATCGAGCGCCGAAATCATCAGCTCGCGGTAGGTGCAGGGCGGCGGCAGCAAGACGAGGCGCGCGGGCTTGCTGAAGTCGACCTGGAAATCGGCCGATGCCATCCAGACCAGCGGTTCGCGCCAGATCACCCGGCCGCGCTGGGCCTGCCCGTCCTTCTTGGCGATCACCGCGTCAAGCCGGTCCTCGTCATAGGCGGCCAGCAGCGAGCAGCTCAGGCCGGTCATCAGGTCGATATGCATGCCGGGATACAGGCGGCTGAACCGCGCCAGCAGCTTCGGCAGCTCGTTCGGAATGAAGTCTTCGGCAATGCCGAGCCGCAGGGTGCCGGCGGCGGGCGGCTTCCGCATGTCGCGGACCACGGCGTCGTTGAATTCCAGCATCTGGCGCGCGGATGCCAGCAGGCGTTCGCCGTCCAGCGTCAGGCTGAGGGACCGGCTGGTCCGGTCGAAGACGCGCCGGTCCAGGATTTCCTCCAGCCGCTGCACCTTCTGGCTGACGGCCGATTGCGAGCGCCCGACCACATCGGCAGCCGCCGTGAAGCTGCCGGTTTCGGCCACCGCGACGAAGGCCCGCAACAGATCGATCTCAAGGTCTGGGAAGCGCATGGGTACTCGGCTTTCTTCCATGGATGAGCCATACCTATGACGTTCCCCGCCTGCCTGCAAGGATGCCGACCGGGATCGGAAAACCCGACCCCGATACCGTGACGGATCAATACCGCAGGATGTCGCTCGGCCTTTGTTCCAGACGCCGCTGTTTTTCCTCAAGCCTCTCCCGGTCGCGTCTCTGCTGATCGCGGTTCCGTTCGGAAAGCGACGGTTGAGGTCCCTCGTAGCGGTCGTGGCGTTGCTTCTCCTGTACCGCGCGGTCCAGGCTTGAACAGGATCGGCGGTCACCCTCCCGGCAGGCTCGCCGAAGGTCGGTCAGGATGGCTTCCCGGTCCTGTTCGATCGCAGCGGGTCCCCGGACGCCGTAACCCCGGTCGTCGTCGGGGATCTCTGCACATCCCAGGAGCAGCAGGGGAAACAGCGTCAGGAGATATGGAGAACGCATGATGGCAGCCCTATCGGAGTTTTTCACCCTGATCAACCGCCGGCGTGCCGATAGCATTCCATACCGGCCGCACCTTCGCCTGGACTGCCCGGCCTTTCAGGCGAATTCGAACACGGTGGCGGCGCGCGCGGTGAGGTCCGCCGCCTCGACACCGATCAGCAGCACGGAATGGGCATTGCCGAGGTCGATCAGCGTGGATCCGTGAAGATCGGCCATGCCGTCGAGCAGTGCGTCCAGGGTCGGCCGTCCACCCGCACCGTCCAGCAGGATTCTGTCCCTTGCCGGATCGAAGTCCAGCACCTTGTCCGAACCGCCGGATGCGGCACCGAACACGAAGATGTCGGCGCCGGCGCCGCCGCTCATGACACTCTGGCCCGGACCGGCATGCAGCGTGTCGTTGCCTTGGCCGCCGGACAGGAAGGACGAACCGAGACCGCCGTAGATCTCATCGTCGCCGGCTTCGCCGAACAGCCGGTCGTTGCCCGTTCCTCCATAGATCCGGTCGTTCCCGCCGCCGCTGAACGCGGTCAGGTCGCCTGTTTCACGGATGGCCCAGTGACCGTATTCCGTCTGATGATATCCGTAGTCGTAGTTGTTGAGGGAAGTGCTGACAGCCGTGTCATAGTAATAATTGTAGGAGTTATGATCGTCCGGAGAACTGCCGGCGTAATTGGGATCGAGCGTCCTTGTGGCCGGGTTCCATGTCCACTGCCCCGGATAGTCGAACGACGCCAGCGATTCCGTCCAGTGCCTGCCTTCCGGAGAGCTGCTGTAGTCGAATGCGACCGGCCCCTCCAGAAGGGACTGGCCGATCATCGGCGTATCGAACACCACCGTTCCCGAGGCCTTGCTGGGTGAACTGCCGGAGTGCGAGACCGTGACGAATTCGGTCATGTATTGCTGCCATTGTTCGTTCCAGACTTGAATTTCTTCGTCCCAGAACTCTGTCCACACGTTCGAATTTCCGGCCTCCGGTATCCAGTCGAACGTTATCTGCCGACTCGCCGCGATGATATCCGCCCCCGAGCCACCCTGCTGAAACTGCGGGGCGCCAACCGTTGCGGACAACGTTCCAGTCGTTCCAGCCATAACTCCTCCAACCACATGCGCGATCAACCGAATATCGGGGATGGTATCCGCGCAATAGTTTAGAGGGAGTAAATAACAGTGAATTTGCCAATAAAACCCGTTAATAATACTCGAATACCTATGATGGAAGGAATTTCACTTCAATTTGATGCCATGTCATAACTTTGATTTATTGGATTTTACATCATGCGGGACAGTCTCTTCAGCCGGAAGGTCCGCGCATGCAGGATCCGGCTCACCGTCCGCTTGCGCGGGCGAAGTCGAGCAGGGTGGCCCTGATGCGGCTCTCATGGCTGCCGGGCCAATACAGGCGCCCGCAGCCCGGACAGAAATGTATGGGCACCCCTTGATCCCTTATCTTGGCGGGAACCATGCGGTCCATCCCCGGTGCCGCCGGCGTCAGCACCGTGTTGCAGACCATGCAGCGCGAGAAGGGATCGAGCAGCCAGTCCACGCCGAGCGTTTGCCCGAGAAAGCCGGCTTGAGCGCGAACGGCATCGCTGTTCAGCATGACGACGACTTCGTTGGCCCGCTTGCGTTGCAGGATGGCCCGGTCGCGGGTCAGGAGTTTCCGCCCATCGGCCAGTGCGCGGGCCAGCAGGACACCGTCCGGGTCGCCTCCTTCGGCGATCACGGTGTCGTAGCCGGCACCGCGTAGCCAACGGCCCAGGCGGTGAAGCATTTCATCGCACAGAAAACGCACGCCAGATCCCTGGATCCGCCAATCCAACTCGGCACCGTCACATTCAGGGAAATAGGCTCAACTCTCCCGCCGCCAAGGAAGCGTGCGGTGCCGAAAGCCTCAAAGGCCGCTGCGGGGGCCGCTGGTTCCCCCCATGCCGTCGCCAGTGGTGTCGCCCGTGCCGCCGCGCGTGACGCTGCCGTCGATGCCGGTGCTGCCGATGCCGCCGCGGCTGGTCACGCCGCCGGTCGTGGCGCCGGGGCCTTCGTCGGCGGATCGGCCGTCGTTGGACATGCTGCACCCGCCGACCGCCAGGGTCATGGCCAAGGCACCGGCGGCGATGGTTCCAACATGGAAGCGGGGCATGCTTCAGTCCTTTCCTGCTTGCAGATCTCGATGTCGTGACTTCAACAGCGGCCGGCCTCCTTCGTCACACCGTCATTTCGGCTTCGAAAGGGAGTTCTGCGGCCCGTCCTTGGCCAGATCGAGGTTTGGGAATATCGTGTCTCGAACGACCGGCGTGACCGGTCCCGTCGGTACACGACCGGTAAATCGGCAGGGAGGAAAACAAGAATGACAGAAAACCGGAAACCTCCGGCGATCGGCGCCAATCGGGCCATGCTTCACCATATCAGCCTTCCCGTCCGGGACGTTTCGCGGTCCGTCGCATTCTACCGTGACGTTCTCGGCCTGCCGCAGATCGACCGTCCGAACTTCATCTTTCAGGGGGCCTGGTTCGCGCTGGGCACGGAGCAGCAGCTTCACCTGATCCAGGACGAAGGGTCGACCTTCCGGGACGGCAAGGGCCTGGACGGCCGCGATATCCATCTCGCCATCCGGGTCGGCAGCTATCGGGATGCCCTCGCTCACCTGATCGGCGCCGGCTACCGGAAGAACGGATCTCCGGGCGTCGATGAATTCAGATGCATGACCGTCGTCCCGAGGGCGACCGCCGGCTTCCCTCAGATCTACCTGATGGACCCCGACCGGAACATCATCGAGATCAATTCGGAAAGCCTCGATGCCGACGACGGGGAACTGTCCAGGCTTCTCGACCGGTAACAGAGCGTCGGCACGGCCCGATAGCCCGGTCGTAGCCGTCCGGAGCGGCCTCGTTGTGCATATCCCGTCCATCGGCTAACCTGCATGCCATGAGCATCGAAATCCTGCTGGCCGCAGCCTTCCCCGCCGAGTTACGCGCCAAGATCGCCCCGCAGGCCGGCGTCGCCGGCCCCTTCGACGGACCGGTCGGCGCCAGCCTCTCCGAAGCCGAAGCCCGCGACATCCGCGTGCTCGTCACCATGGGCACCTTGAAGACCAACGACGAGGTGATGGATCGTCTGCCCAGCCTGGGGCTGATCTGCTGCTACGGCACCGGCTACGAAGGGGTGGATCTCGACGCGGCGGCCAAGCGCCGCATCATGGTCACGCACAGCCCCGCCGCCAATGCCCCAGCGGTCGCCGACCTCGCGATGGCTTTGCTGCTGGCCGCCAACCGCCGGATCGTCATGGCGGACAGGTTCGTGCGCGATGGCCTGTGGAGCGGCAATTCGGCGGCGCGGATGCCGCTCGTGCGCGGACTTACCGGCCGCAGGATCGGCGTTTTCGGCTTCGGCGCGATAGGCCGCAGGATTGCCGGACGCGCCGCCGCTTTCGAGGCGGAGGTCGCCTATCACAATCGCTCGGCCAAGCCGGACGTAGCTTACGCCTTCCACGAGACGCTGCGATCGCTCGCGGACTGGGCCGACATCCTGATGATCGCCGCGCGGGCCGATGCCAGCAACCATCACGCCGTCGACCGCGACGTGATGAAGGCCCTGGGGCCGGACGGGATCGTCGTGAACATCGCCCGCGGGTCCATCATCGACCAGGAGGCGATGATCGCGCTGCTGCGATCCGGCGAACTCGGCGGTGCCGGACTCGATGTCTTCGAACAGGAACCCCTGGTGCCGGACGCCCTGAAGGCGATCCCGCATGTCGTGCTGACGCCGCATATCGGCGGAGGCACATGGGACGCGCATGATGCGATGCAGAGCCTCGTTGCCGCCAATATCGCCGCATTCCTCGCCGGCAATCCGGTGAAGACGCCGGTACCGGAGATGGCGGCGCGCTGAACGCCGCCGTAAATTCGTTCTGCCTATGCCACTAATCATTCGTTCGAACACAATCAGTTAACTCAAATGCCTTAAAATCCGCAGGACTTGAACGGACAAGGCTTCCGCGGATGGCATGGCAATGACGGGCCGGTACGGACTGGACGGCCTGGGAGTAGAACATCGGAAGATCCCCCAGCCGGAACTCGAACGCATGCTGGATCTGCACCAGCGCTATGTGCAGGGCCAGCGGGGCGGTATCCGGGCCTGCCTTAAATTCTTCGACCTTTCGCATGCCTCCCTCGGCAAGCGGCAACTGGCCGGCGCCGATCTGACCGGCGCCATGATGATGGGCGCCGACCTTAGCGGGGCCGACCTGCGGACCGCCTGCCTGTTCGGCGCCGATCTGCGGAAGGCCAATCTGGCCCGCGCCAACCTCGCCAAGGCCGATCTGCGCGGGGTGACGCTACGCGGCGCCACCTTGGCCCGCGCCGTCCTGTCGGAGGCCGACCTGCGCGACGGATACCTGATGCGCAGCCGTAACGGCGAGCTTACGCCCCTGACGGCCAACCAGAGCGCCGCCGAGCTTTCGGACGCGACGCTTACCAAGGCGGATCTCAGCCAGGCGAAGCTTTCCAACGCCTTCATCGTCCAAAGCGACCTGCGCGATACGGACCTTCGCGGCACCATCTTCATCAGGGCCAACCTGAGCGGGTCGGATCTCACGGGTTGCAATCTCGAAGGCGCCGACCTTTCGGAAGCCAATCTGTCGGGCACCAAACTCGACGGCGCCATCCTGACCAGGACCATACTGCGCCACGCCGATCTTTCCCACGCAAGCCTGCTGGGAGCGCTGCTGGACGAGGTCGACCTGACCTTGGCCAATCTCACCGGCGCCGATATGGTCCGGCGCCTCGACGGCATCGAGGGCGTCGTCGGCGAGGCGCTTCGACTCCACCGCGAATGGATCCTCAGCAACGGACGCAAGGGACACCGTGCGGATCTGACGGCGGTCGACCTCACCGGACAGAACCTGAGCAATCTCAACCTGTCCGCCGCCATTCTCAAGCAGGCCGTTCTGGCCAAGGCCAATCTCGCCGGCACCGTTCTGGCTATGGCGGATCTTGCGATGACGGACCTGCGGGGCGCCGACCTGTCGGGTGCCGACCTGCGGGGAGCCTGCCTGGAGCGGGCTACGCTGACCGGAGCGATCCTGACCAACGTCATCGCATCGCCGATGGAGCTGCGGAGCGGGCAGGGATGGCCGACCAACTTCGACAAGGGGCGGCTGATCCGCGTGAAGGCCGTCTCGGCCGATTTCACCGGCGCCCGCATGAGCGACGGCGACCTGACGCAGGCCAATTTCCAGAACGCCCTGCTCCGCCGGACGATCCTGACGGATGCCGTCATGACCATGGCCGACTTGCGGGGCGCCGACCTGTTGGGGGCGGATCTGCGCGGAGCGAAGGACTTCGACTTGCCGGAACGGGCGAGATGAAGGTCGCCGGATGAATTTTCGACAGACAACAAGATCGGGATCTTGACCGATGGACGATGAAGCTCAAACGGAGCGCAGACGGTCGTTCCGTAAATCCGGCAACCAGTATCCCCTGAGCATCGGGCGGCATTCGGCACGCCTGCTGGACTGGTCGGCAAACAGCGTGGGAATCCACGTCCGCGAAGGAACCGCCGGCTACGAGGTCGGGGATACCGTGAAGATCGCCATCCTGAGCGAGCGGACCCACGGAGTAGCCGTGTTCACAGGGTGCGTGCGCCGGATCGATCCCGGAACAGACGTTCTCG
>NZ_JCACHA010000891.1:5045-7783 GCF_059503625.1 Skermanella sp. | reverse complement strand
ATAGATGGTGTAGTAGGTGTGAAGCGTCCCAACGTAGAGCTGCATGCCGCCGGGCACGATGATGTAGTCGATCTCGCTCAGCCGTGCCCGAAGGTCCTCCCGTTTCGGCGCGGTATCGCAGGTTCTCGGCACTTCCACGTCGTCGCAGATCACGACGTCGGCGCGGCTGCCGGTCAGGTTGGCCCCCATCCCGCGCGCCAGCATGCTGGGATCGCGCAGTTCCATCTGGCGGTTGACGGTGAACTGCTCGGCAGCCCACTGGTCGGCGCGGTCGGGCTTCAGGCCCTGCGTCTCCGGGTGGCGCTCGATGATCCGCTTGACGGTACGGACCATCTTCTTCGCCAGCGCCAGATCGGCCGACAGTACCATGATCCGGAGCGAGGGGTTGGTCTTCAGCAGCCAGGCGGCGAACAGCCCGACCACGGTCGATTTTCCGCTGTTCCGGAAGGCCATCAGCAGGAGCCGCCGGTCCCGGCCGTGCCAGCCGGCGGACAGCCAGTCGGCGATTTCCAGATGGTGGACCGGGTCCTTCAGGTCCTGCACGGTGTTCCAGAGAACGAGGAAGTTTCTGAAGCTTCCAAACTCGCTCTCCACCTCCTAGTCCTCTTCCGAAGGATTGGCCTCGTCCAGTGGATCGGGACCGTCCAGCAAGGCGATCCGGGCGCGGGCACGGTCGTAGATCTCGGCATACTCGTCGGCCCTCGATGTGGTACCCGCCCCCGGTTTCGGCGCCACGGCCGCAGCGACCAGCCGCTGAAGCTGGTAAAGGGCGGTCAGGTGGCCGACAGCCGCCTTGCAGGCGGTCTGGAAGGCCCCGAACTCCTTGGCGTCTCCGCCGTCCGGCGGGATGCTGGAGAAGATTTCGTATGCCCCGATGGCGCGTCGCGCCGCCGCCGGCAGGATCACCGACAGCAGGTCGGCGGACACCTCCCGCTCGCATTCAGACATGGATCGTTCCTTTTCTTCACAGGTTTGCCGTTCATGGATTTCTGGCCAGGATGTGCCAAGCCGCACCGTTGGACAGGGCGGTGACCGCGTGGCCCTTCGCGCTCAGTACGATGGCCTCGCCGTCGGGACCGCCGCCGCCGCTCTGGGTGACGGTCACCGCATTGGCGCTGACATCGGATTTCTTGATCGTCACGGTCCGGCCGACCGCCAGCGTGGCGGACGGACTGGGCAGCCTCACTTCGGTCGCCCCGCCATAGGCGCTGACCAGATAGAAGTTGCGGCTCAGGTCCGGCTCGAAGAGGGTGCCGCCCTCGAAGAAGCCGGCATTGCCGGGCAGCATGTGGGCGGCCGTGATCCACCACGCCGCCCCGTTGGAAACGACGGTGACGAAGTCGTAGCGGCTGCCCAGCGGAAACGGCCTGCCGTCCGGACCGGAGCCGGAAGCATCCGTCACCGTCACGGCATTGCCGCTCAGGTCCATCTTCTTGATCGTCAGCGCCCGCCCCTCGGCATTGCCGGGCGCCGGCAGCCGGAACTCGACCGGCCCGTTGAAGGCGCTGACCAGATGGACCGACCGGGTCATGTCGGGCACGACCACGCCACCCGCCGCCGGATCGACGAAGCGGGTCTCGTACCGCATCGCCTCCACCGTCAGGTCGGTGACCTTGGTCGGCTTCAGGTAGTTCTTGGCCGGATAGCCGGCGTTGTAGGCGGTGAACTGGCCGCCCGACTGGTCCCAGATCGCCGGCCCGCCGCTGGCCGAGAACAGGTTGGTGATCGATGTCTCCTGCAAACCGGCCTCCAGGTAGACGTTCGGCACGCCGCCGACCGACTCGGTGTAGAGGTTGACCAGCAGGTTCTTGTCGGTGTCCGGCCCGATCCGGAAGCAGGTATGGGCCGTGGTCGAAAGGTTGGCCTCGCAATCGACGAAGGCGTTGTTGAACCGCCCGTGCTGGACGTAGAAGCCCGATCCGGTGCTGGGCACCCCCAGCGAATAGACCCGGACGCAGTGGAACTTGTTGGCGTTGGGCGTATCCCCGGCGCCCGTCCGCACGAGATGGACGCCGTGCAGGGTATGCCGAACCACCAGCACGCGGGCGAAGTTGTTCCAGTAGCAGGGCCGGTCGGGGTTGTCGCCGCCGTCCAGCACGACGCCCGTTTCAGTATCCCAGACGACGATGTCGTGGACGGCGTTCTGGACGCATGGCCCGTCGCGCCCGGTCAGCTTGATCCCGACCCTCCCCTGCTCGATCCGCAGGTGATGCAGGCTGGCGTAGCTGTCCGGCAGCAGGATCACCGGGAAGCCGCCACCATCCGCCCGGATGATCGATCCCGCTCCAGATCCGTAGAGGCTCTGACCGTAGCCGACCGGCAGGGTCGCGGTGACCCGGTAGACGCCGGGCGGCACGAACACCGCCGTCGCTGCAGTCAGCGCCGCCTGGATCGCCAACGTGTCGTCGGCGATGCCGTCGCCGACGGCGCCGAAGTCCCGGACCGAGGCGACATCCGCCAGCTTGTCGCGGATCGACCGGCGCACCGCACCGGTTCCCGGCCCGACGAAGCTGCTCAGCCCCTCGCTATCGACCGCCGGCGTCACCGTCGGGTTGCCGCCGCCGTCGAACGCCAGCAACTGGTTCGCCCGCGCCGCCCTTCCGGGCAGCAGGGACGATGCCGGCAGGTCGGTCGGGGCGTAGTGCAGCGCCGTCAGCGCGTCGTCGGCAAGCTGCTGCACGCAGGCCGTCAGGTAGTCGTACTCGTCGTTGAGCGAGCGGGCCGGCAAGGCTCCGCTC
>NZ_JCACHA010000891.1:0-5035 GCF_059503625.1 Skermanella sp. | reverse complement strand
TCCAGGAAATCGGTCACCCGCTCATAGGGCAGCCGCCGCAGCAGCGTCACCTGGACGCCCTCGTCCGGCGCCTGATCGAAGGTCACGGTTCCGCCGGCCGTCATCCCGCTGCCGGACACGGTATAGCCGCCGGTCTGAAGGGCCGCGTCCAGATGGACCTGCATGTCCTCCGACGCGAAGATCGGGAACGGATAGGCGAAGGCTCGCTGCACGCCGTCGGCAATATAATGCCGGCGCGGGGGGACCGCGCCGATCTTGATGTGTTCGGTCATGATGTGTCCAATCCCGATTTTTCCATTCCCGGATGAGCCTCCGATTTCGTAAGGCACGTAGGTCGGCCTAAAGCGAAGCGGCAGCCGGCATCGACGCGCCTGCTTGTCGGCTGCCGCTTCGCTTTAGGCCGACCTACGGCATGGGCATCTTCACCAGTCAGATTCTTCGGCCCTTGGTATAAGGCCGTTCAATAAGCGTTGCTGAACAGCTCCAGCCGCTGCTTCTCCGCCAGTTGCGACCGCTCCAGCAGGTTGCTCTTCTGCGTAGCGGCGACTTCCTGGGCGAGCGCCTGCGTCCGCAGCCGGTCGGTGGCGTCCGCCTCCTGCTGGTTCCGATGGGTATCCGCCACCATCCCCAGCAGGACCGCTTCGCCGGAACCGTCCGACGTGCCGCCGCCTCCCGCGCTCAGGCTCGCCCTGGTGCGGCCGACCGTCTTGCGCAGGGCCTTCAGCCGGGCGGCCTCGTCGCTGGCGGCGCTGGACTCGATCTGCGTCCGCCGGAGCGCCACGTCCTCCTGCTGCGCCTGATCGGACTTCGCCTGCCCCTCCAGCAACTGGCGCCGCTGCAAGGACTGGGTTTCGCGCAGCACGTCCTCGGCGTGCTTCTTCTGGTCGGCCGCTTCCTTCTGGCTGGCCGCGATCTTCTCGCGCTCCAGCGCCAGCGCGTCGGCCGCCTTCTGCTTCTCGAAGGCGAGCGCGTCGGCCTTCTGCTGAGCGTCGAGCTGAGCGGCATACCGGGCATCGCCGGCGCTCTGGAAACCGCTGACCGTCTTCTGCGCGCTGGCGATCACCGGTATGGCCTGTAAGGCCAGGTTTGCAACACCACCCATCAGTCGTTCACCTTCAATTCAGTTGTGACGGATAACAGCGTGAACGGCAGGGGAGCGGACTGCTCCACCCGCCAGAGCGGCTGCGTCCGATCCCGCGCCCAGCCGAGCGAGCGCAGCCGCCGCAGGCCGCTGACCCGCGGCGGCGCCCCATCGCCCAGCGCCTGCCCGCCCAGCCGCCGGAGCGGAAAGTCGGTCAGCCCGGCCCCGACATCGGCGCGCAATGCTGCGGTATCCTCCAGCTGGAAGACCACCTCGACCAGCCGCATCGCCAAGCCCCTGCCGCCGCCGGAATTCAGCGGGTTGGGCGGCAACGGTTCGACGACATGGGTGAACGGCAACCCGGCCTCGACCGTGGAGGCCGGCGGGTCGAGCGTGATCGACCCGCCCGACACGGTGACATCGGGCCGCAGCACGCCGTCGGCGACGATGGCGATGGTCTTGCCGTTCAGATGATCCAGCCCGGACCAGACGGAGACCGGCGTTTCGCTCTCGCCATGGAGGCCGGCGTCCAGATGAAGCGCGTCGTCCAGCCGCTCGATGTTCCAGCGGGTCGAGAAGCCTTCCGGCCGCTGGACCAGCAGATAGACGTCGTCGCCGACCACGGCGACCGAATGGATCGTCCCGGTGGTATCGATCCGGGTCCAGGCGGTGACCTGCTCGGTGCGGTAGACGGTCAGCGCCCCGAGTGTCCCGTCGTCCATCACCACCAGCATCAGCCGGCGGCCCTGGTCGTAGTCCTGGTCGAGCGGCCGTACCACCAGATGCCGGGCCAGCAGCGCCAGATCGGTCGCCTGATAGGCCTGCTCGGTATCGGCATACAGGAACTCGCGGATTTCCCGCCCGTTGCGCGACACGAACAGCGTGGCGCCATCGACGTCGCGCGGCGCCACCGACCGGTCGGTCGGCGAGCCGATCCGGGTCTGCCGGTTGAGCTGGATCGTCTGAGGCGTCAGCGGCTCTCCCGTGACCATCCACTCCGCGCCCGACGTGAAGACCTGAAGATGCCGGCCGGAGAACACTGCCCGGATCGCGTTGATCTGGTCCGACAGGATGCCGAACTCGATCGCCTCGTCATCCTCGCCGGTGCCAAGGTCGAAGTTCCAGATATCGGCGGAGCGCGACAGCCAGAGCCGGTTCGGCAGCTCCCGCGATCCGCCGATCACCAGCCTGTCCTGATGGAAGGCCGCCGAGACCGGATAGCCGCGTAGCGGCGAGAACGCCTGCTCGTCCCAGACCGCCGCCGCGCCGGTATTGGCGAACGTCTCGTTGACCAGCACCTTGACCTGGGTGCCCGACACATATTCGGTGACGGTGCATTGCTTGCCCGCCACCCGCAGCCTGACGCCGGCATGGCCGGCGACGAACACCGCCGACGACGCCGTCAGGGTGACGGTGCCGGTCGTGGCGCTCGGCGTGACGGTGACGCCGACCGGTGCGAAGCGGTACCAGGGCTGCCGGATCGCGCTGCCCTCGACCAGGAAGGCCCATTCCTCCAGCGACCAAGCCGTCTCCCCGGTCCGCTTGAGCTTGCGCGGCGCCACATCGGGATGACAGACCAGCAGGGTATCGCCGCTCTGGGTCCAGGTGATCTGGCCCAGCTGGTCCGCCGTCCACGGCGTATTCACCGTCGCGACCAGTTCGTCGCCGTGATGGACGTCGACCCGGTATTCGGAGAACGCCAGCAGATAGGTCTGCTCGATGCTGAACTCGAAGGCGACCAGCCGGCCGGGACCGTGCGCATTGGCCGAATACGCCATCCCCGGCCGCCGGGTGATGCCGCCGGTCGGGTGGATCAGCAGGTTGCGCAGGGTCAGCGCGCCATTGTCGTAGGCGCGGAGGTCGCCCCGCCCCAGCAGCAGGCGCGAGATCTCGCCGCTGGTGAAGTTGGTGGTCAGGATGCGGACGCGGGTCATCAGGCGCGCGCCTCGATCAGGGTGAAGTCCTCGAACCCGAGCTGGCTGTCCTGCTGGTTGTCGATCAGGCGCGCCCGGCGGAACTCCAGTTCGGCCAGTTTCGCCAGGGCCTCCGCCCGGCTGCTGTTCTCGGTCAGCGGCAGGCAGAACTCCGCCGCCAGCCGGGCGATCACCACCTGGTCGAAGAAAGGCGGGAACGCCGCCTCCGCCGGGCGGTAGACATAGGTCAGCGTGACCTGGTCGGCATCGGTCTGAAGCGTCGTGCCGACGATGCGGTAGCCCAGCCCCCGGCCATGGCCGGGCGATCCGGCCGACAGCGCCCGCAGGAAATCGACCGGCAGCGCATGGGCGTAGTCGTAGTCGCCCAGCGGCGGATCGGCCAGCAGCGCCAGCGTCGCCTGGGTGGTCGCGAAACTCCACGAATTGGCCGAGAGCAGGGCGTCGCGGGTGGAGCCGTAGAGAGCGTCGGCGACCTCCGCCTCGGCGGTGCCGTCGTTGAAGCTGGTGATGGAGCCGGCCCCGATCTTGATCAGGGCGCGGCTGCACAAGCCGATCGGTGTGAGCGCCATGGCGCCGGTCTCCCGTTGCGGAGTGGGCGGCGCCCCGGTACCCCATCATCTTCATGACGGGGACCCGGAGCGCCCGGACGATCAATCGCTGTTGGAAGCGCCGACCTGGGTGAGGTTGGCGACATCGACCGCCCCGCCCGAATTGCTCGCCACCAGCAGGATGCCGGCCTGGGGAGTGCCGTCGGTATCGATGTTCGACATGATCATGTCGCCGACCCGCAGCATGTCGCTGGCCGTGCTGAAGTAGCCGGCGGTATCCACGTCGGCCGCGAGATCGACGGTGGCGTAGTGCCAGAGGGTGAACCCATTGGCGTAGGCGAGGACGCTGAGGTCCTTGGACTTGAAGGCCATGACTGAAAAACTCCGGGAAAGATCGGGAAACAGGGTGCGGTCGCGCCTGAGCGGCGGTCAGCTCTCCAGGCAGCGCATCGTGACGACGCCGCTGGCGTCGATCAGGGCGGCGCCCTGGCTCATCATGTTGTTGACGAAGTGCGAGGCGCGGTCGCCGTGCCACGTCACGTCGGTCGTGACGTCGGCGCCGGCGGCATGGCCGACGGCGGTCTTGTGGTACCAGTGGCAAAGCCGGACGCTGGAGCTGGCGCTGAGGCCGGAATGCGGGACCCACAGCGTGCCGAGCCAGCGCTTGGCCTGGGTGCCGCGCCACGGCAATTCGTCCGGACCGACATAGTCGGACTTGGCGAACTCGTCGATGCCGAGCAGCTGGCTCCACTGCTTCCAGCCGACCACGGCGTAGCGCTGGCCGTCGTCCGGCACGTCTGCCTGCCCCAGCTTCTCGAAGGCCAGCAGCACCTTGGCCTTGGTCAGCCCGTCGGTCGCGGCGCCGGCGTAGTTGGTCGAGGTGTCGAGCTGGCCGATGATCAGGTCGTCGGTCTTGCGGCCCAGCGCATAGGCGCCGGCATTGGTGATGACGGTGCGCTTGTCGATGTTGGTCTTCAGCTCGTCCAGCTTGTCGACCCAGTCGCCGGCGTAATAATCGGTCAGGATGCATTCGACCGGCGTGTGATCGACGTTCATCGTCGGGATCTTGCCGTGCCGCGCCTTGGTCGAGGCGACGCCCTTGCCGACCTTCTGGAAGATGGTCGAAGCGCCGCGCACGTCGCTCTTGCTGCGGACGGTGTTGCGCAGCTTGGAGCCCATGCGCTGGAAGCTCTCGTGAACTTCGCGTTCGAACTGCTTGACGAAGGCCTTGTCGATGGTCGTGGACATGAATGAAGAGCCCTTTCCGGCATCTATCGGGAGATTGGGGAGGAAATGCGGACACGAAAAAGGCCGGACCCGGCGGCGCCTCCTGGAGAGAGACGCCGCCGGTGTCCGGCCCTGGTTTCGACTTCGATCCGTCGGTGAAGACGGAGTAGTGGTGTTGACGAGAAGGAATTTAGGTTTAAATTCCTAGTTCGTCAAGAGCTTTTTTGCTTTGGCGTAGTTTTTTC